>CALMNI010000145.1 GCA_937868555.1 uncultured bacterium
CTTGCTGCCGGCCGAAAAAAATATAATCAGAAAATTTATACAGCGAGTAGCCAAACGTGCTGGCGGCCGTTAAAGCCAAAATGGCGATCCCAAAAAAAAAAAAAAAGCGACGGTGGCGCACATACCACAACCCTATATCTAAGCGCCGAGTCGATAGACCGGCCTCATCGCGAAAATCAACGACTTTTTTTTCATCGCTTTTCATACTCATCTATATTAATTATTCTTCTTTATAGCTAAAAACTGGACCGACGGCAAGCACTTTTTTCCCATCTTTCTCATATACAAGCAGCAAAAGCTTCAAAGGAGCAACCGATTGCTTGACGCTTAAGTTCCTATCACTCAAGGGATCATAAAAGACGACGCTGGATGTTTTTGAGCCTTGAGTTACAATTCGATAGCGTCCGATAATATCAGAAATCAATTGATAATCGCCCGGGGCTAAAGTTCCTCCGGATAATTCAGTGCGCGCAATAGATCTTAATCCTTGCAATGTTCTCACTAATTCGGCGAAACGGTCATCATTATCTTTCACTACACCTAAATTAGACAATGCTTGAAATAACATAGTTGCGTCTGCTACCAATTCGTCAGACAAAAGCCTGTTAGGCTCGACATAATTTAAATTCAAAGATGATTGTCCGGTCTCAAGACTTGTCGAAGCTGAACGAGCAGCCTCCCATTCATCGTCTGGTAATGAGAGCGATGTCAAAGCGGCTAATCCGGTTGCCTGCTGTCTATCACGCCAAGCGGCGCTGACGCTATATGGCAATGTAGAGAAAGAATCTTTAACAAAAGCGGTTAGCAAATCTAAGGTTGTCCAAAAATTATTTGAGCGGCGCTGCGCTAAGGGAAGGGCGTTTATTTCTTTATTAAGTTTAAGGCGCTCATTATTATAGGCGGAATAGTTGATATTATCGGCAACAAAAGAACCGGCTCCGGGAAGCAAAGAAGCTGTTCCTAATATATCAAAGCCGATGCCGCGGCAGCGATATAAGGCTCTCTCTTTATTGACGCAGGAAGTTAAATACTGTGCCGGCTCCCCTCGGGCGTTGCGCGGACGGTTGTGCACACCAACTGCTTGCATTGTTAAGCGATCATATAGATACCGATCGGGCCAAAAAGCGGTCTGTAATAAACGCAGTCCGAGGGCATTTTTTTGCTGCGGGTCGGTTCGATTTAATCCTCCCGCTGAGGCGGGGAATTTTTTTGCTGCTAGCTTTTCACGCAAGGGCTGCAACCGATTAAAAGCGTCGCTGGAAAAAATATCCTCGCCTTTTTGCTTAGGGTATATCTCCTCGCGGACTGCATGATAATCAAGATAGGTTAAATCGCTACGAAGCCCGCTAAAAAAACTTAAAACTTTATAAATTTTTGCCCATTCATTTTTAATCGGCTGGCTGGCTGCAATGTCCTCGGATATCAAAAAGGCCGAGATTTGGTTAATGGTCCAGTCATCTTTGTCTAACAAACAGCGGGGACAGTCTGTACCCTTAAAATTAAGGGGGAAAAGAGCAGATTGCCAACGACTAGCTAAGTAAAAATTTCGCAACTTAGCGCTGTCCCCATATTCGGCAGGAAGCGTAAAATCAGTATAATTGCGATCATATAGAAACAAAGGTGACTTAACATTGCGCTTTGCTTCTTTAATTAAGGCCATCTCTGCCGCAACATCTTCAGCAATATATGCCGGCGGGGTAAATTGATAGCGTTTGGCCTCGCTCGGCTTAAAGGTTCTCGAAGCATTTAATTCTTCCGTGGCATTAACTTGTGTTGTTTCAGGGTTGAGCAGAGCTAATGCCTCGGCAAAATACCCAGCCTCTAAACGCTCGGCTTCCAGCAAACGATCATTAGCGAGACACACTTTCTTTCGTCGCTCAAGATAGCGAGCATTAGCGGTTTCAAATAATTGCTCATTAACCTTCCATAAGCTGTCATAGAAATATGAGGCTTGAATTTCTTGATAAATATGCTTTAAAGAATTTTGATAATAGTATAATAAAAAATCACTTGTTACGAGGGCGGGTATTCCTCGTTTCCCTATTTCGTTATAAGCGCTAAAAAAATCTTTAGCTGTGTCTCCTAAAGGATTATCAATCACAGCAAAGCCATTTTTATTAAGCGAGCCAACAGCTGCATCAATGTCAATTTTTCTTGCGACTTCATAATAATTAGAAACATCGCTCTTCACATTTAAAGGCAACCCTACCGTCAAAGGTTTTATATCTAAAGCTTCGGTGGCAAGCGATTGGTAATATGCCCCAAAAGTAACGGTCTCGCCTTTGCGATCGCTAGCGGATAATTCGGAGTCAGCTGGGCCATTTTCAGTCGGTGCCAAGGTTTCAGGCAAGCCCGTAGGAGTTTCAGGTGTTGAGGGCACTGGCGTTGAAGGAGAAGAGACTCTCTTTGAAAAATACCAAAAAGCACCCGCTCCTGAGCCTAGGACCACTACGGCAATTGCCACATATAGCCACAAGCGCTTAGAATTTAGCAATGAAAAATTTGAGGGCGTAACGGGAGGCGGGACTGGATTGGTATCGGGTAAAGACCGACGATGATCTATAAACATATTATTTATACTATACCATATTTTAATGAAAATTGTCTTTAAAATCACCTTGCCAGCAGCTCTATTTACTGCTAGAATATACGTAGACTTCCGCCTTATTATTGCGGTGTTTTTATACTCACAGACATGACTGACACATCAACTAAAAAAGCCGCTAGCGGCTATAGTGCTGAATCAATAACCGTTCTCGAAGGACTGGATCCGGTGCGAAAGCGACCGGGCATGTATATTGGCTCCACCTCAGCCGCCGGTCTACATCACCTTATTTGGGAAGTAGTTGATAACTCCATTGACGAAGCCATGGCGGGGCACGCGACCGAAATCACTACTGCCCTCTTAGCTGATGGCACGGTTTCCGTTACTGATAACGGCCGCGGCATTCCAGTTGATATTCACAAAACAACCAAAGTATCAGCATTAGAAACTGTTTTAACAAAATTGCACGCCGGTGGTAAATTCGGCGGCGGCGGTTATAAAGTTTCCGGGGGTTTGCATGGCGTCGGAGTCAGCGTTGTTAACGCTCTGAGCTCATACTTACGGGCAGAAATTCATCTCCAAGGTAAAATTTGGATGCAAGAATATAAACAAGGCGTTCCGCAAAAAAAAATCGCGGCCATCGGTACGACAAAACGAACTGGAACAACTATTATCTTCAAACCCGATCCAACAATTTTTTCCGAGCTAGAATTTAGCTGGGGAAAAATTCTTGATCGCCTTAGACAGCAAGCCTATCTAACCAAAGGCATAACGCTGCACTTAATTGACGAACGGCCCGATCATTCTCCAAAGCACTTTACCTTTTATTTTGAAGGCGGCATAAAAACGTATGTAAAATCCCTTCATCGTAACAGTACGGTTAAAAATGAAACTATTTTTTACGCTGATAAAGAGATCAATGACGCACGCGTTGAAATTGCCTTGCAATACAACGACGGCTTTAATGAAAACGTCCTTGCTTTTGCTAACAATATTATTAACCCGGGCGGAGGAACGCACTTAGTCGGTTTTAGAACCGCCCTTACCCGTACGCTTAATTCCTACGCTCGCAATCATAATCTTCTTAAGGAAAAAGATGAAAATCTAACAGGAGATGACGTACGAGAAGGCCTCACCGCTATCATCAGTGTTAAGCTTGGTGATCCTCAGTTTGAAGGGCAGACAAAAGACAAGCTCGGCAACACAGAAATCAAAACCTACGTTGAACAAGTCATGGGTGATACCTTTGCAACTTTTCTTGAAGAGCATCCCCGTGAAGCTGAAGCCATCATTGGAAAATGTGTTCTTTCCGCAATGGCGAGGCTTGCGGCTCGCAGCGCCCGCGCCAACATCTTGCGCAAAGGAGCCCTTGAAGGCATGACGCTTCCCGGTAAATTAGCTGATTGTTCCTCCCGAAAACCAGAAGAATCTGAACTCTATATCGTTGAGGGAGACTCAGCCGGCGGCTCTGCAAAACAAGGCCGTGACCGCGGTTTTCAAGCTATTCTCCCCCTGCGCGGTAAAATCCTTAACGTTGAACGCGCCCGGCTCGACAAAATGCTTGCCAATAACGAAATTAAAAACTTGGTGATTGCAATGGGAACGAATATCGACGACCAATTTGACATCACTAAGCTTCGCTATCATCGCATTATTATCATGACCGATGCTGACGTCGATGGCGCCCACATCCGCACCCTCTTGCTCACCTTATTCTTTAGGCATTTTAACGAGTTAGTTAAAGGCGGCTATTTATATATTGCCCAGCCTCCTTTGTACCAAATTAAAAAAGGTACTGTGGCTAAATATGCTTTCTCTGACGAGGAAAAACAATCCATTATTGCTGAAATGACTAAAGGAAGCGAAGCGGCGGAAATTATTGAGAGTCCGGCCGATGAAGACAGTGATCCTAATGCAGCAACTGAAGAAGAAAGTCCTAAAACTCGAGCTACAAAAATTTCCATTCAGCGCTACAAGGGTCTTGGAGAAATGAATCCCAGCCAGCTATGGGAAACCACCATGGATCCGGCCACGCGCGTTATGAAACAAGTAGTGATTGAAGACGCGGCCTTAGCCTCCGAAACATTTGAAATGCTTATGGGAGGCGATGTTGCACCCCGTAAACACTTCATTCAAACACACGCTCAAAAGGTAGAAAATTTGGATATATAAAATATGTTTTTTAAAACCCTCCTTAACAGGAGGGTTTTTATTTTGCCTTTTTTCTTTTATCCTTCTATGGTTACTTAACCGAGATGGCGCTTAATTCTCGACCCCACCCTCGCGCAAGCGCAAAGCTTCTGATGCACTCCACCCCTGCCCCTCCTCGCGCAAGCGCAAGGAGGGGTTTCTTTTTGTTCACCTCACCCCCCCCTGCCTGCCGGCAGGCAGCCCCTCTCCACGCAAGCGTGGAAAGGGGTAACTTTTGTTCTTATAAAAACCACTATGTCATATAAGCAAAAAATTCTCATGGCAAGAGAATTTCGAAAAACCTCGACTCCAGCGGAAGAAAAATTATGGCAACTCTTAAGAAAGAAACAAATATTAAAATATAAATTCCGGCGGCAATATGTCGTTGCGGGTTTTATCTTAGATTTTTATTGCCCTTTACTTAGAATAGGAATCGAAGTTGATGGCGGTATCCACGATGATCCGCAAGTCGCGACTTATGATAGAAGGAGAGAATGCATAATTACTCAACACCGGATTACCATCCTCAGAATACGAAACGAAGAAATTGAAAATAATATACTAGATGTTATGAAAAAGATCAAAACCCACTGTAAAAATATTACTGAAACTTACTTTCTCTAATCTCCCCTTCCCGTCGAAGACGGGGAGGGGCCGGGGGTGGGGTGAAACCACAAATTTCGGCTAACTAAACCCCTCTTCCCATCGGGAGATGAAAAAGGGTTAGGGGTGGAGCAAAAAACCTACAATATTTCCAATTCTCTTTCAATCTCCATCAACCTATTATATTTCGCAACTCGCTCACCTCGTGCCGGGGCGCCAGCTTTAATTTGTCCGGCGTTAGCAGCCACGGCTAAGTCGGCAATAAAGTCATCCATCGTCTCCCC
>CALMNI010000146.1 GCA_937868555.1 uncultured bacterium
CCTTTAGCATCCCCGGTGACAAGAACAACTTATTGGTTGTTGCCACTGACCGCGCTAGTATTTTTGACTTTGTACTTAATACCACTATTCCCAACAAAGGCGCTATCCTAACATTATTAACGGTATTTTGGGCAGCTAAACAGCCCAGTGTTAAAACTCACCTTGTCCCCTGCGAAAAAAAAAAAAAAAAATATAATGCCGCCTATGATTTAAAGCAGAAATATCCCGGCATTGATGTAAGCCGTTGCTTGGTTGTAAAAAACTTGCGCAAGCGTATTGATCCGGCGGAATTAATTTTCCGCGCACACCTCGGGGGTTCAGTATTCAGCGACTACCAACAAACCGGAATAGTCGCCGGACAAACCCTGCCTAAAAATATTACTAAATGGTCTAAGCTAGATTCGATTCTATTTACGCCTTCCACCAAAGAAAATGCCGGACATGATCTCAACATCACGGCACAGGCATATTACGAAGCGATGGGAGAAAAAGGTAAATCATTTGTACGGCAGTTATCGGAGTTCTACAAGAATTCTTATACCTACGCCCTCAAATGCGGCATTATTATTTTAGATGCAAAATTTGAAGGTTCATCTGAATACGGAATAATTGCCGATGAAATACTCACCTGCGATTCAGCCCGCTTTACCGATGAAAAAGATTTCGCTGACGCAATGAAAAAGGGACTAGATCCTAAGCCGATTGACAAGCAAGTGCTGCGCGATTGGGGAAATAGCCTTACCATAGACGCCTTTGGATGTAAATCATGGAAAGAGCTTGACCCTTCTAATGGCGCTCATTGTGCCTATGTTCATTCCATAGAGGTTCCAAAAGATATAGTACAACAAGTAAGCGCGACATATGAAAAATTATGGCAACGCTTAGATTTTAGAAATATCAAAGAAGCTCAGGAACATTATTTAGGATTTAAAAATTGATTACTTTTTACAGGCATTCTTAAATTAAAAAAGCCATTCACCGCAAGGAGAATGGCTTTATTTTTTTAATTAACGCCAGGCGCCGAGGACTAAACCATAGGCTACGAAGAGAACAAGATAATAGCCCGCCTGTATTCCGAAACGAGCCCAAGAAATTTCTTTGGAATCATTATTCCACATTGCTCCCGCAGCGACGGTTGGGATAATAAAAGCTGCCCAAATCCAAACGGCATGATCTACACCCGAAGATTGGCGCCATATAGAAATATAATAGGCGAGGACAAAGGCTTGGAATAAAGAAAGAATAAAAGATATAACATACAATGGTCCGGCTGCCTTTTGCATTTTCTTTCGTTCAGCTTCCGTTAAGGCATCAATTCGGCAAATTTTTGACCAGGTTTTCCCAAACAAAGGTCCAAACCAAATTGATCCAAGAATCATCGAAATGATTCCGCA
>CALMNI010000147.1 GCA_937868555.1 uncultured bacterium
GAATGTCAATAAAAATCCCCGCGGTCCCGATATCGATAGCCTCCCTCCTTGACCGTCAATATCGGGAACGCGGGGACGAGCGCTGTGCTCATGCCAAAAGAATACCACAGCCGCCCCTAAGCAAAATCAAAGAAAAAGTAAAGTTTTATTCAAGAAAAAAGTGGCCAAAATTTTTAAAAATAGCTATACTATTTTTAATAATAATTCTCACTCTTACCTATGAGAATTCTCCTTATAGAAGACGACGCCGTATTGTGCGATAGTCTTAAGCTCAGCCTAGGGCGGGAAGGCTATGCAATCGATAGTGCCAAGACGGCGACCAAGGCTTATTTCAAGCGCGCACCAATGAATATGATCTTATCATTCTCGATTACATGCTGCCTCGAAAAAACGGTTTAGAGATTTGTTCTGAATTGCGCCAAGAAAAAACCGAAGTACCCATTCTTCTGCTCTCAGTTAAATCAGAAATAAACGATAAAACAACCTTACTCAATGCGGGAGCGGATGACTATGTTTGCAAACCCTTCTCCTTTACAGAATTGCTTGCCCGCATTCGAGCCGTAACGCGGCGCCAAGCACATATTAAACCAAAAGTATTATCCAGTGGCGATCTAACACTAGACAGTGCTGCTTGCGAAGTTCGTCGCGGCACAAAAGAAATATATTTAACACGCAAAGAGTTCGCGCTTCTAGAACTTCTCTTGCAACATAAAGGAACGGTTGTTTCGCGCGGAACGATTTTAGAGCATGTCTGGGACGCCGAAGGCGATCCTTTTTCTAAAACCATAGAAACCCATATCTTGAATTTACGCAAGAAAATTGAGACTGCCAAACAAAAATATATTATTAGCGTTTCCGGACGCGGCTATAAAATAAATTAACTTTACTATTTCTTGATTTTTTCTTGACCTGCCATCCCCTATACTATGCATATCCATATCAAGGACTATATTCTTATGTATTTTTATGAACAAACTCATTGAAGCAATTTTGCATAATCCTGACAGCCGCCAAAACCCAACTATGGGCACTGACCCTGGGCCATTTAAGCCCTGGGGCGGCGAGCTTCCAACAAAATAATCTTATATGAACAAGCGCCTAAAGGATATCCTCCTCAAACTTTATTCGCTTATACTGAAACCGCGAACAAAAGATGAAGATAGCCAACGACGCGAACTGATTCTTAATATTATATTAGCCGGATCACTCTTGCTCATTGCTTGGTCGCATATCTTTGTCATTAGCTCTCACCTCGCGCACCATGAAAGCGGACTATACGTTGCTCTCTTTCCCTTCATGTGCGTTGGCGTATTCTACATCCTCTTATATATTGCCAGCCGGCGGGGGCACATCACACTTGCTTCCTACGGCCTTGTGCTGTTATTCCTAATAGGAACAATCTATACAACAAGCCGCTGGGGAGCAAGCTTGCCCATAGGACTGTTGAGCTATGCGCTCATCATGACTATTTCTTCGGTTCTCATCAGCCCTCGTGTCGGACTTATTGTTACGCTCATACCAATCCTCACTATTACAATTTTCGGGCGCCAAGAAATACTATCCGGACTTCGGCCGGTTTGGAAGAATGGTTTAATAAGCATATTTGATATTATCGAATATGCTTGTATTTTTGCCGCCATTGCAACGGTTTCCTGGCTATCGAGCACTGAAATAGAAAAATCCCTTAAGCGCGCCCGTGCTTCCGAGGCGGCATTAAAGAAAGAACGCGATATGTTAGAAATAACTGTCCAAGAACGAACCGAGGCCTTAGAAAAGGCGCAATTCGAGAAAATGTTTTACTTATATCGTTTTGCCGAATTTGGACGGCTTTCGTCAGGTCTTTTTCATGACCTCATGAGCCCTTTAAATTCCCTATCTCTTTCTATAGAGCATCTTGCCAATACGCTTGATCCACATATCCCCCTCCTCAAAGAACAATTAGGGCAGGCAACGAAAGCGAGCGACCGTTTAGCGACCCTCGTCAGTACTATTAAAAAACAATTTCATCTCGATGTAGACAAAAAGCATTTCTGCCTTAATGATGTCATTGAAGAAACCATGGCGCTGTTCACCTATACTTCGCTTAATAGCAAAGTTGAACTTTTGTTTGAGGCCGATGAGCAATACTTCTGCTTCGGCAGTCCAACCCAATTCCAGCAAGTTGTAACCAATATAGTAGCTAATGCTTTTGATAGCTATGCTACCTCGCCAACGAACAATAGAATAATTATTATAAAACTTCATCAAGAACATTCTCGAATTCTTGTATGTATAGAAGATCAAGGACCCGGAATTGCTGCCGAAATATTACCTCGTATTTTTGATCCCTTCTTCTCCACTAAAGAAAAACAACAAGGCATGGGATTGGGATTGGCGAGCGTCAAGCGCATTATTGAAAAAGATTTTGCCGGCGATATTACCGTTGAAAGCGAGCCGAATATTAAAACCATATTTACTATTTCATTGCCCCTCCCGCCCAGGGATGAGTAATAATTCCATAATACAGAAAATTATTTCTTATATAGCCCGTTGCCAAAACGCCAACGGTTCTTTTAGTAGCGACATTGTTAATGCGCAAGGAAAAATCATTGGACGCAGCGAAACAACTTTTGTATGCTCACTCATTCTTATTAGTTTGCGAGAGTGCTCCCATTATCAGCAAGCAAAAATAATTATTGATAAAGGACTGGCATTTTTAATAAGCGAACAAAGCAATAAGGCAACGTGGAATTATTGGCAACGCAATCATGAAAACAATAAAGATAAACACTGCCCCGACGATTGTGATGATACCAGCCTTGCCCTTACGGCTCTTAGCTTATATAAGCCGGAATATATTACCCCGAAATTATTAGCGCGCATTGTAAAAAATCTTATTGCCTGCGAAGAAAAACCGGGCGGACCCTATCATACGTGGATACTGCCAAATACACTATCAAAAGCATGGCATGACCTTGATCCCGTCGTTAATGCCAATATTGCTTATTTTCTAAAACTGCAAGACATTAGCAGCCCGGAAATTAAAAAATTTTTAGATAAAAAAACATCTAGTAAATATTACACTAATCCGCTCGTGACATTATATTTTATATATAAAGCTTTTCCGCAATCAAAAGCAATTGCTACTATTTTTGATTTGCGCACTAAAGACAATGTATGGGGCAGTGATCTTAACAACGCTCTAGCGCTCACAACACTGCTGCGCCTTGACTACGAAAGAAAAAAAATAAAAAAAGAATGTGCTGTCCTCATGAACAGCGCTCTTAACAATTCCTGGCAAAGCGAGCCGCTCTATATTGAAGAAAACAAAGATGTGCCGCACTATGCCGGCTCAGCTGCCCTTACCGCCGCCTTGGCGCTCGAAGCTCTTAGCCTCTATTTAAAAACCGAAATTCAACCCCGGCCTTCTATTGCTATTTTGGAAAATAAAAAAATAGTTAAAACAATACGCCAGCGCCTTGCCTTTCTTCCACCTCCCACGCAGCAAACTCTTAAAACGTATCTTAGAATTCTTATTGAGAATAAACATGGACATGGCATTATTTATCTGCCTTTTGCTTTTGCGTCATCTTTACATATTCCAATTACCTTTTCGCGCAAAATAGCAGTCTCTTTATCATGCGCAAATTTGTATGGCTGGCTTGCCTATGCCATATATGACAACATCATGGATGATAATGCAGATCAATGCTTATTGCCGCTCGCAAATACATGCCTGCGCGAAGTATGCCGCCTCTATACACGTCTTATTCCAAAATCAGCCCAAAATATTTTTACAAATATAATGGATGCAATGGAATATGCGAATGCCTGGGAATATGAGCATTGCCAGCTAAAACTGCGCGATGGATTAGTACATGCTCAAACCCCACCCCGTTTTCCTAAAAAATATCTTGCTAATAAATCACTGCCGCACGCTCTTGGCCCCATAACAATTCTACTGCTCCAAGGCTATGCACCCGTCTCACTAGAAATAAAAGCTGTACAAGGCTTTTTTGAAGAATATCTCGCGGCGAGGCAGCTCAATGATGATGCGCATGATTGGTACGAAGATCTTGGAAAAGGTCGTCTTAATGCCGCCAATGTACCGGTACTTAAACATTATTTTTCTCTATCGCCCCTTCCTTTCTCTGTACATTCTATTCCGAAAATATTGGTTGAACTATTTTGGAAAAAAGAACTAAAGAACATTGCCCTGCAAATTATTGACCATACGCGAGAAGCTCGCTGCCATCTCTCCATACTCTCAACCATTCTTAATATCCAGTATCTTGAAAAGCTCTTGATTCCGGCTGAACAGGCAGCGCAGCAAGCATTGCATGAGCAAAAACAAAGCCAAGCCTTTTTAAAGGCATTTTCTAAATAATAATTGACAGTAATGTTGAAAAAAGCTACGATATCTCTACAATTCTAAGATTCTTTTCGTACATATTTATCAATCACCGTAGTGTCCCTGTATTGCCAACCTCCCTCCTGGTTGTCGATACTGGGATTCTGCGGTGATTTTTTATGTAACAAAAAAGCGGCCGAAGCCGCTTTTTGTTTTGTCTATTACACCTTTTGATTAACTTGCTTGGAAAGATTGCCCTCTTCGACTAATTCATCGATTACTTTCTTAGGAACCTCCTCCTCAAAAACATACTGGGTATTGTCGGGTAAATCCTTTTTATAGGAAATAAAAATTTTCTTATCAGTTCCTTCTTGTTTAATACGGACATCAAAACCCTCGACATAATCAAAGCCATTATTCACTACCTTGTCGCCATTTTTTACATCAAAGAGATGAAGGAATTTTTCCTTTTCTTCAGGTCCCTTCATTTTCTCAATTAATTTTCCAAGGAAGCATTCGCCAACACCGGCGTGCGTTCCGAGCAAACGATTCAATGTTGCTCCAATGTATTCTTCTGATTTTCCATCATCCGGACGATTCTTAATCTTGTTCCAGGCATCGCTGGCGGTATAATATTTTTCAATTATCTCAGCAACGTTTCCGGCAAAGCGGGAATAAGTCGAACCTTCGGTATCGCCAACTTCTTTCGCATAGGCATCGCTTTCATTAAAAAGAAAAGGTAAATATTTGCCCGCCGCAAAATCTGCGTAAAATTTCTTACCGTATTCACTTTTATCATCTTCATTAAAATCTAAGCGTTCATCAACGGCAACGCGAGTTTGCTGCAATGGATTCTCCATCTTAGAAGAACCTTTAGTAAATGTCTTGAAGGTATCTTCAGTAATCGTAAAGTTCTTGTCGCGCGAAATATCGCGTTCAAACATCAACTCTTTCTTGATCCCATCTAAAGAATCTAATCCTGAACCGGACATTACATAAGCGGCGGTTTCTTGTGAACGGACGCGGGGTGATCCATACGCAAGCGCATTTAATTCTCCGCCAGCTATGGCTTTAGCGCGAGCCCCTTCGCGACCTTGCTCGCTTAATACAATATCCTTATCGCCTTGGCCCTCTCCTTTAGCCGCCTTGATGCCATGACGGAAAATCTGCAATCGAACTTCGGTTGCGATTTGCTCTTTAGTAGCTTCTGTTTCAGGGTTGGCGCCCATAAAACCTTTATCAGAAAATCCTACCATATTAATTGTTTATAGTAATATAAATTATGCTTTAGATGATAGCATAAGATAGCTAATTTGTCAACT
>CALMNI010000148.1 GCA_937868555.1 uncultured bacterium
CCAAGGCAGAAGCTGCGATATGAATTGTAATTTTATTGATTTTATCAATTTTCATTTCCCCTCCAGGATTTTAAATCTTGTTTTAATTATTTTTTATTTTGGCTTTATATTATGCTATTTTTTTTTTTTTTTTTAACCCAGCTCAACAATAAGACTTCCCGGGCCTCCTTCAGAACCCTTGGCAATTCGGAAACGATACGAATGTCTCCGTAAATATGCTTGAACATGCTCCTTTAAAATAGCGTGCCCGCTAGGAGAATTAAGTCCGCGGCCAGTAATAATTTTTACCTTTTTCCAGCCCAATGAGGCCGCTTTATCTAAAAAATCGCCGACTTCCCTTTCTGCTTCAATTCTATTCAAGCCATGCAAATCCAATTCGCCTTCCGGGCGCTCAAGATACTGCTTTAGCTTATGGGAGGGCAGGCGGCTCATATGCTATGATAATAGCATATGTATATGAAACGGCTATCTGCCGAGTTGCCCGCCATCTTCTTAAACTTTATTTCGCTGACTGCTTTTCTTGGCGCCATTGCATATATTGCTTTTGGCCTGACCTCTGGTATTCGAATTATTGTTTTTGGATTATCAGTGGTGATAAGTTTTGCAATCAGCTATTTCTTTCCTGCCGCAAAAGAGGCAGACGCATCAAGAAGCTCCTATCAAAAAAATTACTGGCTGCTCATTGCTTACGGAGCCTGTTTTATTACGGGTATATATTTTTTACTTCAAGGACGCAGCGGACGAGCGCTTATTAGCCCGTGGGAAACTGTTTCTGCTTTTGAATTTTTAGCATACGGACTTGGCAGTTTTGTAATTTTCCTTTTACATTTTCGCCGCAGCTTGCACCCTTTTGTTATACTGCTGCATTACAACTGGTCTTTGAGCGTTTTTTTAATCGTCTACGCAGTCGGATATGGTTTTGATCCCTTTATTCACGAAGCTGCCATCAAAGCCGTTGAAGCCCAAGGCCGCATATATCCGCTCACGCCGTATTACCTCGGAGAATATAGCTTAGTAAGCGTTTTTCATACTGTCTTTGGAGGGACCATTGCCTGGTGGAACGCTGTCCTCGTTCCCGGTTTAGCAGCTCTTTCCTTATTTTTTGCTTTTATCAAAATAAAAAAGATTTTTCCTCAACGATCGTTTGTCATAGCTATACTCGCCCTTTCACTCCCCTTTTCCTTTTTAACGATTTCTACCCCGCAAAATCTTGCATACCTATGGCTAGTAATTATTGTAATCTGGTCGCTTGCTATACGCTCTACTTCGGACTTACTTATCATTTGGCTCTTATCCCTAGCCGCTCTCGTTACCCAACCAATCGCCGGTATACCCGCCCTCCTCTTTGCCGCCTATACCAGCCTTGATGTAAGTAGCCTCCAAAAATACAAAGCAATAGGATCGAAAATCATCCTTGCGCTCATGGCGCTCATCCTGCCTTTGTTTTTCTATTTTTTTACAGGCGCTCAGAATGGGCTAAGCTGGCCTCATTTTTCCTCTCTATTTTCTGCTTTTACATTAGGAAATCCATCAAATGAAATATGGTGGCTTAACTTTATATATCTCTTTGGGAAAAACAGGATTTTTGGATTTTGTTTAATCATTGCGTGCTCACTTTGGTTCTACCGGCGCAAAAAAAATAACCTATACATTTCACGCTACGCCTATCCTGCACTAGCGCTTTTGCTTGCTTCCTGTTTTTCAATGGCAATAAATTTTCAATATCTCATTGATTATGAACGCGCAAATTATCCTATTCGGTTACTCATTATTTCAGGGATTTTTGCTTTACCCCTTGTCTTTCCGCTTATACATTCTTTTGTAAAACAATTAGAGACTTTAAAAATCTTTCAACGTATTATAATAAGCCTTGGGTTAGCTGCGCTGCTGAGCGCCTCGTTATATCTTTCCTACCCCCGTTTTGATCATTATTTTAACAGCCGAGGCTATGCAACTTCTATGGCTGACATTCAAGCAGTTGAGTGGATAGAAAAAGATGCGGGGAATAGCAACTACGTTGCATTAGCTAACCAGCAAGTTAGTGCGGCGGCATTGCGACAATATGGATTTAAAAAATATTACAACTACGATATCTTCTACTATCCAATTCCTACTGGCGGCCCGCTCTATGGCTACTATTTAGAAATGATAAAAAAACCCTCCCAAGAGAGCGTTTCTAAGGCCATGAATCTTGCCGGGGTTAAGAAACTTTATTTTATCCTAAATGATTATTGGTGGGCGGCTGACAAAATTGCCCTCGAGGCCGAGCTCATTGCCAATCGCAGTACTTCTATAAGCAACGGGCAAGTGCGCATATATGTGTTTGAAAAAAAGTAAGGGCTTTTACTCTCCTCGGCATCGTTACCAAGGCAATAACAGGATATATTCTTCTGCTGAAGTAATCCGCAACGAGCTGTAGGCTTCATTAGCATATCCAGCCATCTCCTCTAAATTTTCCATAACATACTCCATTTTCTTCTTTAGATTCTCGCGCGTCGGTTCAAATAAAAGATGATTATCTTTTAACATTTCATGCACTCCGGCAAAATTTGAACCAATGGCTGGTAAATTGCTGGCGATCGCTTCAAAGACAACTGTCGGCTGGTTTTCATAACAAATGGAGGGCACAACCAAGCATGAAGCTTGATCCATTTCCTCACGAACTCGAGAACTGGTTTGCTGCCCTAAAAATACGATTCGTGGATCCTTATTCTTGGTTACGCAATTTTCCAATAAAGACCCGTTACCGATTAATCGTAAGGAAAATCGTGGGTTTTGTATTTCAGCGGCGGCAGCTATAAGCAAAGATATGCCCTTGTGGGCTTCAATTTGCCCAACGTATAAAAAATTACTAAATTCCTTTTTTATTTTAGAAGAAATATTTTTTGAAAAATATTTAGCCTCTGATGGATTAGGCGATACCCTTTGGTAAAAAAAAAAAAAAAAGCCATAGTCTTGATGTAGTTTAAGAAGCCACGCTGAAGGTGAAATAAT
>CALMNI010000149.1 GCA_937868555.1 uncultured bacterium
CTCGCCCAATATAGCCCCGATATCCCCCGCCGCTCACTGTAATAATTAATAGAGGGATCAAAGAGCCACTCGCTCACTATCGTCTCCCTTTGCCCCTTTGTTTCAGCATGGAGCGCATCAATATCACGAACAACTGCTTTCGTATCCGCATCATACTTCCAATTGTAGGTAAAATTAGGGTTAAGCGAATTGCTTAAATGCAATAAGGCTATAAGAGCAAAAATTGCTCCAACATACCTCCCCCATTTTAATCCATTAATAAGGGAGCAGAAGGCTAACATAAATAAAGGAATAAAATAAATGGCAGCGCGTTCAACAACATAGGGCATGTTAAATATATAATTTTCCGCCAAGACCCCAATAATAGTTAAGGCTAATACTCCAAAAGTGAAACCTAATAATCTTAGGGTTTTACTATCTTTTTGTTTTAAAGCCATAACAAGGAGCAATTCAGCCGTCACTACGACGAGAACAAGAATTACCATTATGACAACATCAGCATAGGCAAAATATTGTTTATCATACAAAGAAGTACGAACCAAACCCCATATCGTATCAATAACAAAGCTATGATTTCCGCCTAAATATAATTCATTTTTTTCTTTCAAAAACAACAAAGGACGAAGAACGAAAAAATAGGTCGGAATGAAAGTAATTATAAATGGCAAAAGCGTTTGTTTAAAAAATTGCTTATAGGAAGAGGTATGAATAGCGCGAATAAGCGATATTAAGCCAACCCCTATCCATAGCGCAATAACCGGAGTTGTAAAGGCAAAGTTAGCCATGGCCGCTAATAAGCCGGGGAGAAGGGCGTATACTGTATATTTTAGTTTCGCTTCGCTGTATATGCTTTGATAAGCAAAATAAAATGTAGCCAGCAATAATCCCAAGGCTAAAGAATAACCGCGCGCCAATGAAAAGAAATCAATAATAAATGGATTAGCAGTTAAAAGTATAAAAGAAATTATAGCCGTCCACTTCTCAAACATTTTCCGCGAAAGCGTATAAAAAAAAAAAATATATATTAAAAAACCGAACAAAGCCGGTAAGCGAAGAACTATTTCACTATTTCCAAAA
>CALMNI010000150.1 GCA_937868555.1 uncultured bacterium
CACGCCGGCTTGATTAAATTGTTCTTTGGTGTGCATTGTTGTAACGCCGATAAAGTGTATTGGTATGATTTTTCCGTCTATATAGCGTTTAATGGATTTTATTTTTTGATGAGAAGGTTTTTGTAGATTTTTTATAGCTTGGTAGTCCATTCTGATAGAATCGCCGACATATATTATTTTTTCAATAGCAATATCGTCAGAGGCAAGCTTATTAAAAAGAGGATAGAAGACGCGGCCGCTTGGTTTGGCGAAATAGCACTCTTCGCGGGATTGAATTAGGTAGAAGTGTTTTTTATTTATTTTGAGTTCAGAGAGCTTAATACCGAGCGTGTGCTGATCGCGGCTTGAAATAATAGAAAGAAGATAGTTATTATTTATTAAGTCACGAAAAATTCGATTAACCTTGGGAATGGGTTTCGCTTTACGAGCAAGATGCTCAGTATAGTATTGTTTAATAAATTTTTCCTGCTCTTCAGCTGTCCATTGTAATGCTTGAGCGATTGCTGGAATAATACCTTTTTCCCACGGTTTGCCCCAGTGTTTTTTTACTAAGTTTGCACTAGGTGCAGCGATGTTTAAACTAATCGCAATTGTTTCATGCTGCTGAATTGCATGGTCGGTATCATCTAAGATGACTCCGTCAAAATCATAAATTATTTTGATCACGATTGATATGTTATGTTAAAGAAATTGTTAGTTTTGCTTATAGCAAACCACGGATAATTTCCAAAGTCAAGATACTCGCTTTGTAAACAAAAAACCCGCCCAAAGGCGGGTTTAGCGATGCGAATTTATTTGTTAATAGCAAATGAGGCTTTAACAACGGCTGTAACCTTCTTTTCTAATGATGTTGTGTCATATGAGCCATAGTCGCTGACCTCAGTTGAATTTTTGGCAGTAATTTGGACAACGCCGAGGCTGGCTGATTGTAAAGATCCAATATGGCTATTAGTTGCTTCAGCAATTTTTTGGGCGCGTTTTTCAGCATCCTTGGTTGCCTCGCCCGTAAGTTCAATTTTAAGATCAGCCAGTTTGCTGTAGTAGTATTCAAGATTTTGGCTAGAAAAAATCAATCCTTGTCCAATAAGGGCGTTAGGGGCCTTTTGCGATAGATCAGTAATTTTTTTAACATCATTGGACTCTATAATGACGGTCTGTTGTAAAGAATAGCCAAAAGGCTTGCCTGAGCCGCAGGTCTGATTGCCAAATTTATCATACATGACATTGCTTTGATTTTCGCAAACGGGGCTGACCATGACTGGGTTAATTGTCATTTCTTCGTCTTTAATGCCCGCTTTGCGGAAATAGGCTTGAGTATCGGCCATGTCTTTTTTAATCTGTTCGCTCCCGGTTTTGAGTCCGGCGGAATCGGTGGTGCGAGAAACATTGCCGGTCCATTTGGCGACATCAGAGCTAATAATGCGTTCAGCCGAGCCGGTTACGGCTAGCGTATCAATGGGTTTTTTAGCTTGGTAAAAACTAACAGAACCGATAATGGCGGCGATAATGAGGGCGCCCCCCGCGAGCAGGGCAGGAAGAGTATAGTTGTTATTCATAGGGTTTAATTAATGCGATCATTATAGCTTATTTTTTCATATAATAAAATTTTTCTTTCGGATTAAAATGCTCAATCGCATATCGAAGCATCGTTCGGGGCATAGTTTTTGCATGATCATTAAGGAAGCCACACAGGGCTTCTTTGGAGGCTCGTTTTCCAACTTCGCGCAGCATCCAGCCAACAGCCTTATGTATAAGATCATGGGTATCATTAAGTAAGAGCGTAGAGATAGTAAGGGTTGGCTTGTAGTCGCCTTTTTTAATAAAGGTAAAAGTTGAAATAATAGCGATACGCCGCTCCCAGAGGTTTGGTGAAAGAGCAAATTTTTTTAATAAGGCAATTGATTTTCCTTGAAGATAATTTCCAATAATGTGGCTGGCCGAGAGATCAACTAAATCCCAATTATTAATGTTTTTAGTGTTGTTTAGATAAAGATCAACGATGCTTTTTTGTTGGGCGGGCGAACTACTGGAAAACCGCGAGGTAAGAATTAATAAGGCAATAAGGCGCTCCTCATGAATTTTTGAAGCCAATAGCTTTTTAATATCAGCAAGAGAAAGATCTTTATAATTTTTTGCAATTACGCGGGACATAGGAACCGTTAAACCAACAAACATATCACCTTCGCCATATTGACCCGGGCCAGTTTTAAAGAAGCGGGCGACATTTTTAGCCCTGGTTTTATTGCCCGCTTTGGCAACGGCTACGTGCACATTCTTGTAGGAAATGGCTTTGATTAGCATATTTCTTGACATATAGAGTAAAAGGAGGTATATTCGGTTTACCACAATTTCTTTAAATTTAAAAGGGTAAATTAAAAATGCCAAAGCAAAAAAGAAGTATTAAGGGAAGAACTAAAAAAGAACAAAGACAACATTCAGTTTTATCTGAAAAGATAGCTGAAATTCTTAAGTCAGGAAAGAAATGCACAGGTGATAAAATAGCAGAGATAGATAAATTTTTTAAATCGCTACCACATAATAAATTTTTCGTAATAACGCTGTCGATTCCCAGGGATAACGATATTTTAATTGCTGGCAGCTGCCAATTCTTAGGAAATACTGAGATTACAACAAACCTTCATTCTAAGAAAAAACATACGATTTTATTCTGTTTTAAAAAAGATGGCAAGGGAAAAATTGAACCCATGAAGGATGTAAAGTCCAAACTACTAAAAGCTCCGGTTATTAGCTCAAACGACCACATTGCCAAAACGCTTTTAACTAGAATCAATGAACACGGTAGCCGCCACGCAGCTCAAAAAGAATATGCTAAAGCAGCATAATTAAACAATTTTTTAATAAACTAAAAAAGTCGGATAATTACATCCGACTTTTTATTTAGCGTTTTATTGTTTCGGCAACTTGTCGTGCTAATTCAATAGTTCCGTCGCCAACTGGATATGTTACGAGGATAGCCCGTTTATTATTACTACTAATATCAGTGATAAAGAAAACGGCTTCGGTTTTTGTAATCGATGCTTCTGGTCCTATTGTTTTCTCTTCTTGCTCAAGTGTTAATACGTAGCCCGCCAGGCCTGAAGCAAGTTTCATTGGCGTCAAGTTTTTTTGTCGGGGACAGCTAAGAGAAACCCCGCCGCCATCGGCGTCGCAAAGCAATTTAACATTTTTAAAAATAAAATCTTGCAATTTGCTTGAAGAGTCAGCAGCGTTTTTTGCTGGAACAACTATAACATTGGTTTTTCCAGCAACATTTTCTAGATCGCCGCTGCCAGTAATATAGCCAATCGTGGCGGTCGTGGCATTGTATTCTTTGATTTGATATTGTTTCGGATAAGCGAGAGAAAAATTGTAGGTGGCATTAGAAAAAATAGCTACATCCTTAGTCGCTTCTGCTGGAGTAGAAATCGGCGATCCCGGGGTTGCCGGAGTCACGGCTGCTGGCGATTTTGAACGCATTTCATGTAGCTCTTTGCTGAGGGCGGTAATTACTATACGTTGGTAAATAGCGAGGGCGCCAAGAATTATTATGATAATAATCCCAAGCGTCAGCATACGGGAGCGGTGATGGAAAAAATGGTGGGTCATATATGAGGTTTATGCTGGATTATACAAGTTAGTATAGCACTCCTGGCTTTCCGGTGCGAGCTACCTTTGATCTGTTATTTTGTTAAAAAGTATGGTATTATGGGCGTGTATTGCTCTAATTATTAGGATTTTATATGGAAACAACAAAACCCTCCTTACCTGGAGTTGCCGTTCTTTTTAAGGAAGCTTGGGCTCTGTATCAAGAGAAGTTTTGGCTTTTGATTGGTGTTACGGCTATACCATCATTATTAACTTTGCTTGCCGGAGTTGCTGCTGCCGCTTTTTCGCTTTCAATGGAGGATTTCCCGACAGGAGGCATGCTTATTGCCGCTATTATTGGAGTTATTATATTAATTGTTGTGAGTATTTGGTCGGAAGCCGCTTTATTAACAGTAGTCGTAAATCACTCACACAAGTTTACTGACGCTTTTATGCAAGCCCGGCTTTTCATCATTCCTTTATTTTTAGCGGGGTTGCTGTGCGGAATAATCACTCTAGGTGGAACGATACTATTGATTGTTCCAGGTATTATTTTCGCGACTTGGTTTAGCTTGTATAGCTTTGCCTTAATCGATAAAAATTTAAAGCCAGTTGAGGCGCTGAAGACAAGCAAGCGGTATGTTGTAGGACGAACATCGAAAGTTTTGTGGAAATGGATTGTCCCGGGGATAGTATATGTGGTAATCGCTATTCTTCTTAACGCAATTTTGTCTATGTTTGGTTTGGATAAAGATATGGCATCATCCTTGGGCGGTGCTATACTGGGCGTTTTGGTAGCCCCGCTGTGGGCCTTATATGGTTTCCGTCTTTACTCTTACGCTAAGGAAGATAGCCATCCAGCATCAGTTTAAAATATTTTTTTTAAAGCCCATCCTTGTAGGTTGGGCTTTTTTGTTACTTATAAGGAAATATGTCCCCCAGCGTTCCCGAATAATAAAATTCATAGGCGAGCGACCCAAAAAAATATTTTTTATTTTCAATGAAGAGAGTTGACCCGCCGATTTCTGGATTTTGCTTGGGCTTAGATTTATCAAAACCTATATTAAAAAGAGTGGCAACCACTTCCGGGCGATAATATAAGGGGTACCCGGCTTTTTCCCATTGCGTTTCAATTTGTTTAATAATCAAGGCACCGTACAGATACGAATAATAATGATTTTGCTCATTAGTTAATCGTTGATAGCGGATTTTTGCTCTATCACTATTTTCTGGAAAATCAAGAAGCGTTTCTTTCTCTTTGCCAAGATAAAAAGGAGAACTTTCATCTTTGAGATGCCATTCAGTTTGAATGGCCATTTTTTCTTTGATAGACATTACTCCCCAGGCCATTTTATTGGCGTTAGCCAGAATTTTCAAAGGTTTAAAAAATTTTTCAAATAATTCTCGTTGCGTATAATAAAGTCGTAATTGTTCAACAATAATCGCAGAAACCAAGAGGCGGGGTTGGATGCCGGCCGCCGCTGCCGCTTTATCTATTGAATCCTTATCTTTAATAAGGCCTTGTTTTATAATATTCCATGGTTCGCCGTTTTCCCAAGCGTATATGCTTTGACCCCGAGGAGAGACTAGGCGTTCTTGCAGTATTTTTAAAGATGCGGCCCCCGGATTTTTACCACAGTTTTCAAGGCCATTCATAAATTCTTGCGGATTTGAAGTATGAAGGCTGAAGGCTAAAAGCATGCGTCGTAGCAAGTTTTCAGAATGTGTTGCTTGAAAAGCTTGGAAAATAGCGCCGGCGCTGCGTTGATTAGCATCGGCCGCTAAAGAAATCTTACACCAATTAGCTTTTTCATTTATTCCGTAAAGCGAATTATTTTTTGGTAGGGTATTTGTAATCTCACGTTCTTTTTGTAATTCCTCAGTATAGAGAGCTGAATTCGGATCAATACTGCCGGGCACATTTAACCAATTGAAACGGATAGCTAAAAATACACCTCCAAAAATTATTAGGATAATGGCTACTAGTATTAGAAAAAGATAGAGGATCTTTTTGCGCATATGGATATATAGTACCACGGCCTAAATACTCAAGCCATGGGAAATAAAAAAGGAAGCCTTCGCTTCCTTTATGGAAAATAACCTAGTTAATTAACCGACTGCTTCGGTTAAAATATTTTGTTCTGTTTCGATTTTTACATCAATAAGTATTCTGACGGTTGGCAAATTTCTTGCTAACTCTTCTTTCATTTCGTGAGCCGTATTTTTTATGGCGTTTTCAATTTCATGTATTTTTTGAGTATCTATCAGGTTATTTTTGCCGAGATTGAATGTTTCTTGGTCAATATATCTTTCAAATATTATTTCCTTGCCTTCGAGGGGCTGAGCCGCAGCGTGGATGTAGTGTTGGTAATAACAAGGGGTATTCCCAATAATATTTTGATAGTTATGACCGTCATCGTGAATAATTGAGGAAATGTGAGAGCGATGAGATGAGATTATAATTTCTTCGCATTTTTTTTCTTTGACAATTTTGATAAACTCATCAATACTGTCAGTTTCCTGCGGAAAAAAATTTTTTATTTCCGTAAGAGTTTTTTACAAGAATTTATAAATGATTTAAACCATTTCATAAATTAAAGCTCCTTTCGCCTTTGGCTATTAAAAACAAAATTTTTAAAGACTTCTACGCAGAATATACTAATAATTGCTTAAAATGTCAATATATCTGAAAAACCGTAATAGAAAGAGTTATCCGCCGTACTCTATAATAGAGTATGCATATATCAAAAAATAAAGTCATAACAATAATAGCTATTTGTTTATTGGTCGCCGCCTGCGCCCTTGTTTATTTTTGGCGCCAAAAAACAAATGATTTAGCGGGCGAGTATTTTAATGACCAGCAAATTGCCGAATATGTTGCGAGAATGACTTTGCCTGAAAAAATAGGGCAAATGGTTCTTGTTGATAAAAATGTCGTTAGTCCCACTGATGTAAAGCAAAAAGTAATAGGCGGAGTATTATCGGGCGGCGGGGGAAATCCCAAAGACAATACGCCTGATAATTGGAAAAAGATGGTTGAAGAATACCAGTCAGCTGCTTTAGAATCAAAATTAGAAATTCCGATTTTGTATGGAGTTGATGCTGTGCATGGAAATGGAAATGTTAAAGAGGCGGTAATTTTTCCTCATAACATCGGCCTAGGGGCGGCTCATAATTCAGCGCTTGTTGAAGCTATCGGTACAATAACGGGCGATGAGATTAGGGCAACGGGCGCAAATTGGAATTTTGCGCCAGTATTGTCCTTGCCGGGTGATTTGCGTTGGGGTCGAGTGTACGAATGTTATGGTGATGACGCCAAGCTAGTAAGCGAATTAGGAGTTAGTTATATTAGGGGCTTGCAAAAAACTGGCGTTCTTGCGACTCCAAAACATTTTATTGGTGAGGGGGCGGAAGATTGGAATACTTCTAAGGATTATAATTTAGATCAAGGTGATATTTCTTTGAGCGAAGCAGCTCTTGAGAAGGCTTACCTTGAGCCTTTCGCGGCGGCCCTTCGGGCGGGCGCAATGAGTATCATGGTTTCTCGCAGTTCTCTTAATGGCGAAAAAATGAGCGGCAACAGATATTTGTTAACAACTCTGCTCAAAGAAAAATTAGGCTTTCGCGGTTTTCTTGTTTCCGACTGGGGGGCTGTTGATCAAATTTCTGGCGATTATTATAAGGATATTGTTACATCAGTAAATGCCGGTATGGATATGGTAATGCTGCCTGCCGACTATGATACCTTTATTAGCAATATTACGTCGGCGGTTTCCAACGGAGATATTCCACAATCCAGAATCGATGATGCGGTAACAAGAATAATCAGAGCAAAGGCATCGATCGGGCTTTTTAATGGGAATTCCAAAGACAGGACGACATCTGATGTTGGTTCAAGCGATCATAGGACAGTGGCGCGTCAAGCCGTTCGAGAATCACTAGTATTGCTAAAAAATAATCGGGCGCTTCCTCTAAAAAATCCTAAAACAATTTTAATTGTCGGGAGAGCAGCTGATGATATCGGCATGCAGTCCGGTGGATGGACAATTGAATGGCAGGGCGGGCACGGCGAAACAACGCCGGGAACTTCAATTCTGGCCGCTTTTAAAAATGAGTTTAAAGAATCAAAGATTATCTATGATCCCCTTGCGAATCAAAAGATAAAAGAAAAGGCTGATATTGGCATTGTAGTAGTTGGTGAACAGCCGTACGCTGAAGGAAAAGGCGACCGTGAACAATTAACGCTTTCACTGGAAGATGAAGCGCGCATTGTTTCAGCACGACGTAATAGTAAAAAAGTAATTTTATTAATTATTGCTGGTAGGCCATTAATCATAGAAAAAAGTTTACAAAAAGTTGACGCGACGGTAATGGCATGGTTGCCCGGAAGCGAAGGCGAGGGCATTACTGATGTAATTTCAGGAACATATAATTTTAAAGGCAAGCTGCCTTTAGATTGGCCAAGAACCATGAAACAAATAGAGGCAAAGGAAAAAAGCAACCCGCTTTTTAATAGAGGTTTTGGTTTATCCTATTAAAAATTCCCGTCTTCTTAAGAAAACGGGAATTATAAAAATTTTATGAATATGACATGAGGCTAATAAGCCTATTGGTCTCAGCATCATGCATTTTTTTATCTTCATTAAAATTTTCAATAATTTTAGCAAGTTGTTGAGCGAGTATATCATCTGCGCCGATACTGTCTATAAGCGGACGCAGAAATTGAAGCTGTCGCGTATCGCGTATAGAGAAATCAGGTATGAGGTTGACTGCCGTATTGATAAGGGAGCACCATGCATGCTTGGGGAGCAGATTAAGAACTTTTCTTTCCTCTGGATGGATTTCACGATTTACGCGTGCGAGTGACAGTCCGAGCCAGAATAATTGTTGTTGCCAATCATGTCGGGTAAATGACGGCGGAATAACGGTAAGCGCATTATCTTGCATTTTCTCTATAATAAGATCATAGGCAAAATAGACAAGTTTTCTTGGGAGCGAGGCAAGAATGCTATAGCAAACATTACCGTGCCCAGCTTCTTCGGGACTAAGAATAATAGCTAATGCCCAGGCTTGGAATTTTTCTTTTAAATCATAGCCGCCATTTAGTGCAATTTGTTGCAGTTCGTTGAGCGAAGGGTTTTTATGCTTATAAAAATTGTTCCATAGATTCTCTTCTTGTTCAAAAGATTGATCAGAAGAGGAGAAATGCCGCTTATAAATCTTTTTAGTATATGAATCCATATGCTGATAAAGGGTTTGATTTTTAAAGGTCAGATTAAAAAATAACACGCCCGCAAAGGCGTGTCAATTTTTAGGCTATAGCGGGAAATTAGCCTTGGAAATTAATAGAGAAATTGTACATGCCCATGCTGCAGAGCGCTTTTAAGGTCGTACCAGCGTTTTGGGCCGGGAGTTCAATATCAGTTGTGCCGGTGGCTGGTAAATTTTTACTATAACCCAGGGCGGGAATTCTCAATGAGGAGGAGCAGTCAAAAGTGGCATTAGTTTTAATGCGAAGAATGGTAGCTTGCCCGGCTTTAGCTATTGTTGCGCGAGGAGTATAGCCGCCCTTAGCGTTAATTTCTATGATCTGTTTTCCTTCAGAAGTTGAAACATTGGCTCCAAGACTTTGAACAGAGTCATAGCGGGTAACCTTGGGAGTTTTTTTATTAAAAACAAGACCAATGCCTAGGAGGGCGATAATAGCTATTGAGATAATGATAATTTTTTTCATAGTTTCATTATACTAGATATTAAGCAGTGGTGGCAAAAATCCCATTACAGCCAAGGCATTATAGATATTATAAAGGCCGAATACAATCACTATCAAACCGGCGGTTTTAAAGAAAATACTTGCAT
This sequence comes from uncultured bacterium, assembly GCA_937868555.1. GTDB lineage: Bacteria > Patescibacteriota > Patescibacteriia > Patescibacteriales > Patescibacteriaceae > Patescibacterium. Next base: position 9,445 of record CALMNI010000150.1, read on the forward strand.
TGAGGCCTTTAGTAAGACTGAAGGTGCTAAAGCTGACAATAGCCAAAACGGGCAGGGTGCCGAGGGCGAAGAAAAGCATAGTGAGTCCGCCTTGTAAAAAACTGCCGGTTGAGAGAGCGTATACTTGCATAGATTGCGTAAAACCGCAGGGCAGAAAAAATGTAATGATACCAATAAGTGCCGGCGTTATGCTCGTATGAAATTTGCTAACCCCTAAAAGATTGCGCGAAAGAAATTTCGGCATAGAAAGTTGTAAGCGCTTGGCCCATGGAAAGACATCTAACAAATTGAGTCCTAGTACGAACAGCACTAAGCCGATAAGTAAGCTTAAGATAAACATCCCAAGAGCATTTAAAGAAAATGAAGCCCCGAGGGCGCCAATAGCTCCGCCTAAAACAAAGAACGATATGATGCGACCAAGATGGAATAAAATTTGTGGCCGAAAAGATCTGTTGGATTGAGCAAAGGTAGCGGACATTGATAAAACAAGGCCGCCAACGATGGCCATGCACGATGAGAGGGAGGCAATGATGCCGATGGTAAAAGCAGTAGCGTAGCTGACATTGCTACCGCTAATAAGGTTAACAATGCCAAGCTTTTGTAACAGAACAAATAGCGCCATAAAAAGAAGGGCGAGAGGCAGGGCAATTTTGAAATCTTTCCATTGGGGTTTCACCTTTTCTTTATTCATTGAAAGCGCGTAGCCATGTTTTTCTAAAACGCCCGATAGTTGCTTAACTAATAGCTCTGGAGAGGTATTAGCAAACTCCCCGGTAACAGTAACTGACGAATCGGCTAGGTTAGATGTTGCCGCCGTTACTCCCGGCTGTTCAAGTAATTCCCTTTCGGTTAAAAGGACACAGGCTTGGCAATGCATGCCTGCGACATGAAAGGTATGCGAAGTTTGTTTTTTCATAAAGAGATAGTTTTAAGCCGCAATGAGTTAAGGACTACGGAAACGCTACTACCGGCCATTGCTAAACCAGCAAAGACCGGGTTAAGGATGATCCCCCAGAAAGGGTAGAGTAACCCGGCCGCGATTGGTAGGCCGACTAAATTATAAATAAAGGCCCAAAATAAATTTTGTTTGACCGTTCGCAGCGTTGTGCGGGCTAAGATTACCGCCTGAGACAGCTTCGCAATATCTCCGTGCATTAATGTAATGCCGGCCGATTCAATGGCAATATCAGTGCCTGTGGCCATCGCAATGCCAACATCAGCCTGCGTTAAAGCGGGCGCGTCATTAATGCCATCTCCCGCCATGGCTACTCTCTTGCCTTGTTGTTGCAATTCCTTGATTTTGTCGGCTTTTTCAGCTGGCAAGACTTCGGCAATAACGCTGTCAATATTCACTTGCTTGGCTATATATTCTGCCGCCGCGCGATTATCTCCCGTTAACATTATTACGATGAGGCCATGGGCATGAAGGGCTGCCACCGCTTCTTTGGCCCCGTCTTTCACCGTGTCGCTGAGTGCAATTATACCAGTTAGCTTCTCCTTCATTTCAAGCACAACAACTGTTTTGCCTTCCTGCTGCAGTTTATGTACTTTGGGCTCTAATGATTCTTCCGGAGTCGGTCTACGGATTAAGATTTTTTTTCCATCGACCATTCCGGTTACACCTATACCTTCTAAAGCGCTGAACTGTTCCGTATTGTATAATGTAGCTTTTTGTTCATGCGCCTTTGCTACAATTGCATTAGCTAGAGGATGTTCGGAAAGTTTTTCAATACTAGCAGCATATTGAATAATAGTCGATGAATCCCAATCGGGTTGTGTTGATATAATATCTGTTACTGTCGGTACGCCTTTTGTAATAGTACCGGTTTTGTCAAGGATAACTGTATCAATCTTGCTTAATTTTTCCAGAGATTCAGCGTTCTTAATAAGAATTCCATACTGCGCGCCTTTACCCACGCCGACAATGATCGCGGTCGGAGTGGCAAGCCCCAACGCGCAGGGGCAAGCGATAACCAAGACGCCGACAAAGGACAAAATGGCGTACGAGAAAGCCAAGGTAAATCCAAGTACGGCGGCTCCCCAGGTTAGCCATAATATCAAGCTTAAGCTGGCAATTCCAAGCACGATAGGTACGAATACCGCTGAAATTCTATCGGCTAAAGCCTGAATTGGCGCCTTGGAACCTTGTGCGTCTTCAACCATTTTAATGATTCGAGCCAAGACGGTTTGAGATCCAATTTGCGTGGCAGTGCATTGAATACTGCCTTGCTTGTTCAATGTCCCGCCAATAACAGTATCGCCTATTTTCTTATCAACCGGAAGCGATTCACCCGTTATCATTGATTCGTCAATGGCAGATTCGCCCCTGATGATTTTACCGTCAACCGGAATTTTTGTTCCGGGTTTAACAATCATAATATCGCCGATTGCAACATCTTCAATTGTTACTTCAATTTCAGCACCATCGCGAATAATGAGCGCTGTTTTGGCCTGAAGGCCTAATAATTTTTGAATAACAGTGCCTGTACGTTGCTTTGAACGGGCTTCCAAATACTTCCCTAAAACGACAAAGCCGATAACTACGATTGTGACATCAAAATAGGTATACTCAGGTAAACGAAGTAATATTCGAATTTGAGGAGTTAATGTGATTATTGCACTGTAGGCGTAGGCTACTAAGGTGCCGATACCTATCAGCGTATCCATGTTGGCCACACGAAAGCGCATAAATTTTACTACAGCATCCAAGAAAGGCCTGCCTATCCAAAACAACACTACCGTTGCTAGTATCATGGCAAGGTTATTAAACCACATCATCGGCAAGGGCAGATTCGGGAAGCCGACTATAGTTCTACTCGCGATGTCCCACATCATAACTACAAATACCATTAATGCTATTGGTACTGCGAACTGCGCCTTAGCTTTCATGCTTTCTAGCTCCTGAACCTGTGAATGAGCTGCGGGCATATGCTCATCATTAGTATTTTCAGAAACAAAAGTATAGCCAAGCTTTTCTATTTCATTGTTCATTTTTTCAATCGATACTTTGGAGGCATCAAAATTAATCGTTGCTTTTTCTGTGGCAAAGTTAACATCAATTCCGTCAACGCCTTCCAGCTTACTGACTTTTTTTGAAATAATGGTTGCGCAACTGGCACAGTGCATTCCTTTAACGGGAAGTATTTTTTGGGTCATATGAGAATTTAAAGCTTATACCACTCCGTACGCCAATCTTTAAAAATCTTTACGGTAGAAGATAAGAAAGATTCAACCGCGTCGGCGTTATTTAATATCTCCGTACGACTGGATTTTGTTTTTATTTCTTTTGTCATCGCTAAGCCAAGCTCATGATGAGCTATCAAGGCGTTTAAAAACCTGAGGTCAAATTTTTCGTCATATGATCCTAAGCGCGTTACAATGGGATCTTGAACTTTTCTCATATCGCCGTACCAATCTTTTTTCCATGCATAGAGCTCGTAAATTGCTGTCGGCTCATCCGCTAAAATTTTAGCTGCTAAATCTTTAATTTCCGATCGTTGAGATGTCGTTTGAGCCTGTTCGGCTAAGAGCATGGCAGCGCGGTGATGGGAAATCATGGCATTAATATAGCGTTGATCAAGCCAGCGATCAGGGCTGCCTAAATCCATAGTATTCTTGTCGTACATGCTCAAACGGTATTCGGGTGTTAGGTAATAGCCTAAGCCGAAACCGATTATCCCCGTTACGATCATGCACGCAATTGCCAATGGCGCGTATATTTTAATCATATTAATTAGTAATATTTAATTATTGTATTATTTTCGCTTAAGCCTATAGACTTTTAAAATTTCGGCTTTGGCTTTTTCGCCTTTGCCTTTGGTAATTTGTCCGACAACGCAGCTGCTTAAATGCCGCTCCATCAAGGCATCCTCGACTCCGGAAAGAGCCTGTTTAACGGCAGAGGTTTGCGTAATGACGTCGATGCAGTAGGCATCGTTAGTAATCATTTCCTGCAGACCCCGAACTTGGCCCTCAATAATTTTAAGCCGCTTAATGAGCGGGTTGTTTTGTTTAGTCATATATAAAACAGTATACCCCATGGGGGTATACTGTCAAGAGATTAAGAAAATTATTATTTCTTTGTTTTGCTTTTCACAAGGAGGGCGCGCACATTATTACGAATTTCAGCAATAGCATTAACTTCAGTCCGAACTTCGGTTTCGGTTTTTTCCGATAATTTCTTTTCCCCGCGTAGCCCCGACATAATTATCTCGTTACCAATAAAGTTTGAAACAAAAAGTCCCGATATGAGTAAAAGAAAAGTACCAATAAGAAAGGACAAGGGTCCATCCCACCAAAGCTCAGAACTTAAGTCAATGCTGGAAATCCCAATATTATTTCGCAGCGTTAGCATTAGGTAATCGGCTGTGTGCCATACGCCTCTCCAAAAGAGAACAATGCCAATCCAACCGCAAAATGCGTAGGTAATTGGAAAATGACTAAGGTGCCCGCGAACACTGTCTT
>CALMNI010000151.1 GCA_937868555.1 uncultured bacterium
GCTTTCTCACCTGTCGCTATCGCTACAGGTTCGAAATGACAATTTATCCAAACTTCTTATGAATATTGCAATATTTGATTTAAAAGCCTGGGAAAAGAAAATGTTTAAAAGCTGCCTTTCCCAGCACAAGCTTTATTTTTTTGAAAAGCCCATTCAAGAGGTTAATTTAAAAAAATTAAAGAATATCGAGGCAATAACAATGTTTATTACTTCAAAGGTTGATAAACAAGTTTTAGACGCATTCCCTAACCTTAAACTTATTGCTACCCGCTCCACGGGGTTCGACCATATTAATGCCGCCGAAACAACAGCTAAGGCTATAACGCTTGTAAATGTCCCAAGCTATGGGGAAAATACAGTAGCCGAGCATGCCTTTGCCTTAATATTGAGTTTATCGCGCAATATACATAAAGCCTATTTGCGAACCAGCAAAAACAATTTTACGATAGAAGGTCTAAAGGGTTTTGACCTGCATGGCAAAACAATGGGTGTTGTTGGCGCCGGAAAAATTGGCAGCCATGTCATTCGTATTGCTCGAGGCTTTGGCATGAACGTTCTTGCTTATGATCCCTATCCTAATGAGCTCTTGGCAGAAACATTAGATTTTTCCTATGTACCTTTAAAAAGACTATTGCAGAACTCGGATGTTATTTCTTTACACGTTCCCCTTTCGCCGGCAACCAAGCATTTGATTAATAGAAAAAATATTTCTTTGATTAAAAAAGGAGCGCTTTTTATTAATACGGCTCGCGGCGGTCTAGTTGAAACAAGAGCCTTAATTCAAGGCCTTGATAAAGGTATTTTACGAGGGGTAGGACTTGATGTTTTAGAAGAAGAAGAATTATTGATTGAAGAAAAACACATGCTTCGCCGCGGCGGTAAAAATGAACGCGAATTAAAAGCTATTGTTAAAGATCACGTCTTATTAAAAAAAGATAACGTTGTCTTTACCCCTCATATTGGATTTTACAGCCAAGAAGCGGTTGAACGTATTACTGAAACGACAATTGAGAATATTACGGCCTTTGCCAAAGGCAAGAAGCAGAATATAGTGATGTAGTGTCATTTCGAAGGAACCTGCCTGCCGGCAGGCAGGCGAAGTGACTGAGAAATCTTAAGATTTCTCACCAGTCGCTATCGCGACAGGTTCGAAATGACAAAACTTTATTTTAGAAAGTTATGTATTAATGCTAGCGCTTTCGTTTTATCCTTCGATTTAATCCATACTATCTCTCTCCCCTGTTTTTCCCAGCGTCTAAACCATGTCAGCTGTCGTTTGGCAAATTGTCCGCTTGCAAGAGCTAGTTGTTTTTCCATTTCTTCCCTGCTTAGTTTTTTTTGTAAAAACCAGACAATATATTTATATTCCAACCCAAAGCTTTCTAATTTTTTATACGATAAACCCTCAGCATGCAGCCGCTGCACTTCTTCAATCATCCCTTCTTTAAAACGGTCATCAAGCCGTTTTTTTATATTTTTGCGAATAGTATCTATTGATACCTCAAGACCAATCACTAATGATGCATACCGAGGTTTAGATTCTTTGTGCAAGCTTTCATGCAGGCTTTTACTTTTTTCAATAATGTCTAGATAACGAAGCAGTCGGCGTTTATTTTTTTGTTCGCTGGGATTTAATTTATCAACAAAAGCCGAACCTAGTTTGGCTTTAATTTGATCTAAACTAAGATCTTCATTAAAAACTGGAGCGGCGCCGACATCGCTTAAGGTATAGCCATCGACAACAGCTTGGAGATATAAACCGCTGCCGCCAACAAGAATAGGCACTTTTTTGGCTTTTATGACACTATCTATGGCCCCATAGGCTGCCTTCTGATAGCTTTTTAGGTCAAATTGGGTACTTGGAGCCACAACATCAATAAGATGGTATTTGAGGCGATTTTTGCCCTGTCCATACGCCTCTAAATCTTTGCCAGTTCCAATGTCCATGCCGGTATAGACTTGCCGGGAATCAGCGCTGATAATCTCTCCATTAAGAACGCGCGCAAGGTCTACTGCCAGCTTGGTTTTGCCAGTGGCGGTTGCGCCCAAAATAACAATTAATTTAGGTAGTTTTTTCATGCGCTTATTGTAGCGGAAAAATAATAAATAAAAAACACCTCTCTGAATAAAATCAAAGAGGCGCCTAGGTTGTAATTAACTCCTACAGAAAATTGCAACACAAAATTATTTTATAAGCGTTATTTTTAACAAGGCGATTTCCTGTCCTTTTGTTTCTAGTTTGAGCCAGTATATTCCGCTGTGGAATTTTGATCCGTCAAATTCAAATGAATGCTCTCCTTGAGTCTGCGGTTCATTTATTAATTCAGCCATTTTTTGTCCTATTAAATTAGTGATTGTCACAATAACAATCGAATTTTCGCTAAGATAATAGGGAACGGTTGTTGTTGGATTAAATGGATTTGGGTAATTCTGCTTAAAGTAATTTTTTTGAGCGTAGGGGCTCATAGAATCACTTTGGGCATGTGAAACATTAATGCTACAAAATGCTAAAAATAGCAGTACCATAGAAAGTTTCATGAGGGATCCTTTTAAAATGTTAAAAGAACAATGTAAATATTTCTATATAAATTGTAAACCCGGCTTGGAGAGCTTGTCAATTTATTTTTTTGAAATAGGAAATATTTTAGCAAAGATGTCGGGTAGCTTGGAAATATCAAGCTCCAGTGCCAGTTGTAAACGCCAAT
>CALMNI010000152.1 GCA_937868555.1 uncultured bacterium
ACTTTACAATTACGTGGTCGAAAATAAAGGGAGAGGGTAGTTCCCAAGGAGCATAAAAATTTAATTCATAATTAACAAGAATAAGACTTGACTTAATACCTATTTCTTCTAGAAGATGGACTAATAATAATGATTTTGCTTTACAATCCCACAACTGGTTCCGTTTTGGGTTTAGTAGTTGGAGTAACGGTTTCGGTGGCTTTCTTTCGAGCGGCTTCTTCTTTGGCCTGCCAATTTGGATTGTATGCGCCTCCCTTGCAATAATAATTATTCGGACATTCTGAGCAGTAACCAGTATCACCACAGGTATAGGAACCACTGTCGGAAGGACAGGAGTGCCAACGATGGCAACCTGATTGATGCGCTTGGGCAGGTGATAAGATAATAAAAAACATGGCTAAGGCCACGCCAATAATTATTTTTTTCATAGGAGGGTTAATAGATGAATAATTTAAATTATACCATTAATAAAACAGCCCTTAAAGGGCTGTTTTCTACGGGTGGCTAGAGGGAATCGAACCCTCGCTAACGGGACCACAACCCGCTGTTCTACCATTAAACTATAGTCACCATGTTTGAAAATATACAATTTTCAATGTTTGTCTTAAATATTTTTAAAACAAGCATCGAAAATTCTATGTATACGGTATCATGAAATACGATAAAAATAAATTGTGCCGTAACCCTCAACTTTTACGCTTTTAAATAGCTGAAAATTTGGAAGGATAAAAATATAGCTAATAATTATTGTCCCCTTTGTGCATTCGCGTTGAAACTTTTCTGCTAAAGCATCCATTAAATGAATATTGAGATAACAATATATATAGGACGCTTTCCTAATATCAGTTTTTAAACAATTTTGCCTGCGCAGTATAACCGCATTATTTGAAGTAAGCCGCTTTAATAATGACAGCGCGTAGGGAACTAAGGCATAATCAATCCCAACAAAACTATTATCCGGATAGAGCTTCGCTAATTCATTAAGGAGCAAGGCTTTTCCTGAACCTAGTTCATAAAAAACCTCATGAGGCTGCAGCGATATTTCTTGCATTATCCTTTGCCTAACAATAGCTGGTGTTGAAATAAGCGGTGGATGATGACGAATAAGGATGTTAAAGAATTGGACGCTTAAGATGCTGGCAATGGCGACAAAAGCAATTAAGAAAAGCCACATCATAAGTATTCTTAGTGTCCCCGGTAGGAATCGAACCTACATTAAGAGATTAGAAGTCTCTCGTTCTATCCATTGAACTACGAGGACAAAGTGGACTCCCGTTCCCTGCCTGCCGGCAGGCAGGTATCCATTGAACTACGAGGACGTAGTTGCCCGAGATACTCGCTAAAGTTACCAGTAAAAGGGCGTATTGTCAATGCATTATTTTTTACGTCTCCGCCCGTGAAAGGCCTTATAGACATCACGGAGCTGATTATCGGTAATGTGCGTATAGACTTGGGTCGTCGTAATCGAGGCATGCCCGAGCATGGCTTGCACCGAGCGTATATCAGCCCCATTAATAAGAAGGTCAGTTGCATAGCTATGGCGCATCGTATGCGGCGTTACTTTTTTCATTACGCCGGCCATGCGGGCATATTTTGAAACGAGCCGTTCAATAGAACGCGAGGTAATAGGCTTATCGCTGGCTGATATATTTATTTTACTTTGGCCAATAAACATATACGGATTAGGGTCATGCCGGCTATCCAAATATTTCTTTATCCATTGGCGGGCGGTCTCCGAAAGAAAGACCAAGCGTAGTTTCGAGCCTTTGCCGCGAACGGTAAATTCCGGCTTAGCTAAATTAACATCTTCAATTTTTAATTTCGCTAGTTCGCTGACGCGGAGACCGGTTGAAAATAATGTTTCTAATAAGGCTTTATCGCGCAAGCCCTGCGCCGGATTATTTTTTTCATTAAGAGGGGCTTCAAGAATGCGTTCAAGATCAGTGCCTTCAAGAAATTCAACTTGGCGCGGCGCTTGTTTTGCCAATTCAATCTTTTCCGGCGCCAATGTTTTTACGTCATTCTTAATAAGAAATTTCAAAAAGGTCCGCAGGGCGATAAGGTGGTAATTCTGCGTATTTTTTTTAAGGTTTTCTTGTCCCCGTCCTTCCAACCTATTTAAATAGAGGCGATAGCGATGAATAATAGTTCGGGAAATGCTTTCCGGAGAGCGAACGCCTTCAGTGGCAGCAAAGGCAGCAAAACGTTTTAGAAAGAACCCGTAGTTGCGGAGAGTTAAACCGGCGAGGCCGCGGTCAACTTCAAGATATTCAAGAAAACGGGTGATCTCGTTATCGAGCGGCGTTACTTTTTTAGGGGTTGGAGCGGGCATGAGTGATATTATACGACGTCTTGATTTTTATTTCAATTAATGTTAGAATCTAGACATAATTTTTAAAATCTTTAACCTTAAGATTTTAAACTTTAT
>CALMNI010000153.1 GCA_937868555.1 uncultured bacterium
AATACTTTTTCATACGTTATAGTATCGATATGCTTATATTTCTTTATGGCTCCGATGATTTCCGAGCCCGGCAAAAAATAACCGACTTGCGGGAAAAGTTTATTAAAGAAGTTGATCCCGGTGCATCGAGCTTATCCGCGTTAGATGCTTCGCGGGCAACGCTTGATGATCTTTCTTCGCTGTACCGCTCCGGATCATTATTTACGAAACGTCGTTTTGTCGTACTTGAAAAAGTCCTTGATAATAAAAACAAAGATTTTATTGAGGACCTCACTTTATTTATTGAAGGCGAAAAAAAGAATGAGAATATTTTGGTTGTGTATGAACCGAAGTTTGTCGAGAAAAAAATTGCCGGAAAGAATTTAATAATGAAGCCGGGGGCTGATGATAAAACTGTACCATTATCAAAAATTGAAAAGAAGCTGTTTGATGTATTGTCTAAAGGCGATTTTGTACAATCTTTCTTTCCGGCGAGCGGTGCCAACTTATTAAAAATCCTAGCGGGAATAGCAAAACAACATGGTGCCACCCTATCAATTCCCGCAGCACAGCTTTTAATACGGCTTATTGGTACTGATTTGTGGCCCTTGTCACGCGAATTAGCTAAGCTGGCCGCCTATGCAGCCGCTATGAGCAAAGATAACGCGGCAACGATTAGCGAGGCTGATGTACGCTTGTTAGTGAGCCAATCGGTGACTGATAGCATTTTTGCTTTAACGGATGCTCTCGGGAATAGGCAAAGCGCCTCAGCAATTCAATTGTTGGAGGAACAGTTAAACTCCGGAAGCAATGCCAATTATTTGCTTACCATGATGTTGTGGCAATTCAAAATTTTAGCATCCGTGCGCCAAGGGTTAGACGAAGGGCATTCGCCTAAAGAATTAGCTAAAGCGCTTGCTTTGCATCCCTATGTTCTTGAGAAAAGTATAAATCAGGTGCGTAAGTTTAGTTTTCCTCATCTTGAGAGGGCGATAAATAAATTAGTCGAAGCTGACTATAAATCAAAAACCGGACAAGGAACTTTAGAAGAATTATTGCCGGTTGTAATCGCTAGTTTATAGGAGCTCACTTCATAGCACTGTCTATAATATAATGTCATTTCGACGAACGCCGTAGGCGTGAGGAGAAATCTGTTACACTGAAAAAGATTTCTCAGTCGCTTTGCCTGCCGGCAGGCTCCTTCGAAATGACAATTATACTTTAACTAGCGTAACTAAAAAACCTCCCTTCCGGGAGGCTTTTTAGTCTATTATTTCTTCGCCTTAGCAGCAACGTTCAATTTCTTTTGTAAACGAGACTTCCGGCGATTGACCGTATTCTTTTTCAAAAGACCTTTCTTCGCTGCCTTGTCCAAGGCTTTAGCAGTATCGCGGAGAAGAGAAGCGGCTGTGCTTTCGCCGGCAGAAATCGCTTTCTTGGTCTTCTTAGTTAAGAGATTAATCTTATCTTTGACCTCGGCATTTTTCAAAGCGCGCTTAATGCTCTTGCGCAGTTCTTTCTTTGCTGATTTTATATTAGGCATAGAATCTTAATGGTTAATTGATATAGGGATTATAACAAGACAATACGGGTTTGTAAAGGTTGACAGGGGAGCTTTTTTGGAGTATAAAGGGACAGAAGATTGCCGCCTAAGCGGTGATGGGAAAAGAAACTATATGGAGCCACTCGCTCAAGAAATATTCGAACTTGTGATGGTAAAAATCCGCGAACAAGCGGCCTATAATCGCGATGCGTATAAGGAGCTTGTTGAAGAAACCATCGACTACTTTAATGAACGCGGCAAGATTGATGATGACGACAACGTCGAATTTATCCGCGATCAGCTTATGGATATGTGGGAACAAGTTGAAACAGAGCTGGGAGAAGAGTAGAATACTTTGCAATAATAAAAAAAACGACCCGTGAGGGTCGTTTTAGTTTTATGTTGTTAGCTCTTAATGCCTAATTCTTTCTTTCGAGCTTGCGCTTTATCCAACGTCATTTTACGGATACGGATATTTAGAGGCGTAACTTCAACAAGCTCGTCATCGCCAATATATTCAAGCGATTCTTCAAGATCCATTGTTTTAGGGGCTTTAAAGTGTTCACTGACGCCGTCTCCTTTAGAGCGCATGTTGGAGAGCTGTTTAGCCTTGCAGATATTAACTTCGATGTCTTCGCCGCGGGCATTTTGTCCAACAACTTGTCCTTTATAAACCGGGATGCCGGGGCCGAAGAAAAGGGTACCGCGTCCTTGGATATTTAATAATCCATAGAGGTTTGAAGTTCCGGTTTCAAAAGCGACTAAAGATCCGCGATCGCGTTCCGGCCATTCGGCGCTGTCGTGTCGATAATCAAGGAAGCTCGCGTTTATTAAGCCGAGGCCGCGGGTATCGGAAAGAAATTCGCTGCGATAACCAAAGAGGCCGCGAGTCGGCATGATAAATTCTAAGAAGACAGTCGTTCCTTCTTTGCGCATATCTTTCATTTCAGCATGGCGGCTGCCCAGTTTTTGGATAACGTTGCCGGACCATTCTTCAGGTACTTCGATAAAGACCTGTTCAAAAGGAACCAAGGTTTTTCCATCAACTTGCTTGGTAATAACTTGCGGACGGGAAACTTGGAATTCAAAACCTTCGCGGCGCAAGCGTTCGATGAGAATGGCGAGGTGCAATTCGCCGCGTCCGGAAACGATCCAGCCGCCGGAAGGATGATCTTCAACGCGCAAGGCCATATCATTTTCCAATTCATTCATTAAGCGCTCGCGGATTTGGCGGGAGGTTGAAAATTTACCTTCTTTGCCGGCAAAGGGAGAGTCGTTGACGGTAAAAATCATCTGGACAGTTGGCTCTTCAATCGTCAAAATCGGCAAGGCTTCAGGGTGGGCGGGATCGGTAATCGTTTCACCAATATTGATGTCGGTAATACCGGAGAGAGCGATGATATCGCCGACGTTGGCGGTATCAGTATCAACCCTATCCAGTCCTTGGTAGGTCATAAGAGAAACAAGTCGGTGAGTCGTAATGCTGCCGTCGTGTTTTATGCGGGCGATTTGCTGACCCATCTTAATGGAACCATTGAAGAGAATACCCGTCGCTAAGCGTCCTTTAAATGAGTCGCCAGAGATAGTAGTAATAAGCATTTGCAAAGGTTTGGTAGCATCGCCGACTGGTTCAGGAACATGTTTGATAATGGCATCAAAGACCGGAGTAATATCTTTCATGTGCGTCATGTCGTCGTTTTCGCCAGCTAAGCCATTTTTGGCGGATGCATACACGATAGGGAAATCGATAATGTCATCAGAAGCTCCGAGCTCAACGAAGAGATCAAATGTTTTATTCAAGGCAAAGTCGGTGCGTGCTCCTGGCTTATCGATTTTATTTACAACAACAATGACTCGTAAGCCAAGCGAGAGCGCTTTTTTTAGTACGAAGCGGGTTTGGGGCATAGGCCCTTCTTTGGCATCGATAAGCAATAAGCAGCCATCGGCCATTTTTAGAACGCGTTCCACTTCGCCTCCAAAGTCAGCGTGACCCGGAGTATCAATGATATTGATCTTGGTTCCTTTATAGATTACAGAAGCGTTTTTCGAGAAAATAGTGATGCCGCGCTCACGTTCGAGTTCGTTCGAATCCATGATGAGCGTTGAATCAGCCGTTTCCTTATTGAGGTGAGTTTCTGATTGTTTGAGCAAAGCATCGACAAGGGTCGTTTTACCGTGGTCGACGTGAGCAATAATGGCTATATTTCTTAGGTTTTTCATATAAAAAAGCTGCCGAACGGCAGCACATAATCGTTAATGCCTTATATACAGTATTATAGCAAATATTTTTTGCTTTGTCAATTTATATTAGATTGTATTCGTAAGAATGGATGAAGGATGGTATTGTCGCTGACCCAGCTCTGTATCCAGGGAAAGAAGCGATTGCTGATCATTATTCAGCGCATCAATTCGTTCGACAAGCCCGCCCAGGCTTTCTTCCTCTTCTTGTTGTTCTTCAACATACCATTCAAGTAGTTTTCCTAAAGCGGCGTCATCTTCCGATTTCGCCAGTTTTACCAAATTATTAATTGTTCCTGTAATATGCTTTTCATGGTGTAAACCGGCGGCGACTAAGCTGCGGGCATCACTGAGAGCTAATTCCGGCTTAGCTAATGCGTCTAATTCAATTGTTTCGCCGCGCTGAGCTAGATGGTTAAAGAAGCCCATGGCATGATCAATTTCTTCTTTTGCTTGGACGCGGAACCAGCTAGCAAAACCCGGTAGTTGCAAAGCTTCGGCTTTAGCAGAAATTGCAAGATATGCATACGCTGAAAATAACTCTTCGTTAATTTGTTTATGTAGAGCGTTGAGAATATTTGATGTCATCATATGAATATATGTCATTTCGACGAACGCCGAAGGCGGGGAGGAGAAATCTTTTTAGATTTCTCAGTTCTCCGCTTTTCAGCGGAGTCCTTCGAAATGACAATAAAATTATAGTAAAAATAGAATAATGAACAGGCCAATAATTATACGGTACCAGCCAAAGCTGGCAAAGGAGTGCTTTTCAATATAACGAAGAAATGCCCGAATAGCAATGAGGGCAGTTAGAAAAGCCGCAATGAAGCCAGTTGCTAATAATTGCCATTCATGAGCACTAAAGCTTGCATTACTTTTAATGATGTCCAAGCCGCTTGCTGCCGCCATGGTTGGGATGGCTAATAAAAATGAAAATTCAACAATCGTTTTTTTGCTGAGACCCAGAGCCTGCCCGCCTATAATAGTGGCGGCCGATCGCGAAACGCCTGGGATGACGGCTAAGGCTTGGAAAAAACCAACGCCTATGGATTGCTGGTAAGAAATATTTTCGTTTTCCACTCGCGCTTTAAAGAATACTTCAAAGAGTATCATGACAATGCCACCGATAATAAGAGCTAGAGCAGTAATGAAAAGATTTCCTAATAAATAATTTTTTACCAAAGGGTACGCTACTAAACCGATTATTGCTGTTGGAACAAAAGCCCAGACAACGCGCATAAAGAGTTTACGGCTGATAAGAAGTTTTTTTGCGTAGAGCACAATGACGGCAAGGATGGCTCCCAGTTGAATATAAATATCGAAACTTTTTAAAAAATCATTTTCGGTAAGGCCGAGTAACTTATTAGCAATAATAAGATGAGCGGTTGAAGAAATTGGTAGAAATTCAGTTAAGCCTTCAATAATGCCTAAAATAATGGCGTGGAGAATATTCATAGAAAAGCGTCATCCTGAACAAGCTCCGCGAAGCGGAGCGCAGGTTCAGGATCCATGATAACGTAGTTACTACGAAATAATGGATCCTGGCCTACGCCAGGATGACATGAAGATATGTTATACTTTGATTATAGCAATAATATACTTTCATGACTAAACAAAATATTTTTAAGCCATTTCCACAGCCGATCTCTTTTAAAAGGATGATAGGGCCGAGTTTTATTATTCTCGCCTTCGGTCTTGGTTCTGGTGAGCTGATTTTGTGGCCATACTTGGCGGCTAATTATGGTTTAGGAATTGTTTGGGCGGCGCTACTGGGCTTATCTTGCCAATATTTCATTAATATGGAAATCGAGCGTTATGCTTTGGTTCGTGGGGAAAGTGTTTTTGTTGGTTTATCCCGTCGCCTACCCTTGATTTCTTATTGGTTTATCATTTCGACTTTTGTTGGTTTCGGTTTGCCGGGAATTATCGCTGCCGCTGCTCAAAGTCTTTCTTTGGCTTTTGGCATAGACCAGTATCGCTGGCTGGCAGTGGGGCTGTTGATACTGTGCGGACTTATTTTGAGTTCTGGAAAAAGCGTCTATGGCCTCATGGAGAAATTAACCAAGTACGTTATCTTGATATCAGTTGGCATGTTACTGGTTTTGGTTTTTCTTATTTTCCGCGTTGAACATGCTATTGAATTCGCTCAGGGCTTGATTGGCATTGGACCCAATTATTCTTTTATCCCAGCCGGTATTAGTCTCGCAACATTTTTGGCTGCTTTTGCTTATTCCGGAGCCGGAGGTAATTTAAATCTTGCGCAATCTATTTATATAAAGGAAAAAGGGTATGGCATGGGGGCCTATAGCCAAAAAATCAGTGGTTTATTCCGTGAAGGGAAAATTGATGATTCTATAAAACTGAGCGGTGAAAATTTTTCCAGTACAGCGGATAATATGAAGCGTTTTAATAGTTGGTGGAAAAAGATCGGTCTTGAGCACGCTTTGGTTTTTTGGTTTTTGGGCTTCATTGCCATGGCCTTATTAATGATTCTTTCCTATGGTTCTACTTTTGGAGCTGCCGGAAATGCTCAAGGAATTGCTTTTATCCAAAATCAAGCATCTCATGTTGCTTCGGTACTGGGTGCTCCTCTTGGGCTGGGGCTTTTAGTTATTATTGGCTTGCTGTTATCACAAACTCAACTTGGAATTCTTGATTCTACTTCGCGTATTATGTCGGAAAATGCCGCTTTGTTGCAAATTGGAAAAGATAAGAAAAAACCCGTTCATCTCAGTCGTTTTTATTATATGTTTGTTTGGGCTCAAATTGCCTTTGGTTGCTTATTGTTCATATTTAATTTTTCGGAACCAAAACAATTAATTGTTCTTGGCGCCATTATTAACGCTTGGGCTATGATTGTCCATATTGCCTTGGTTTTTTATTTGAATCATAAAGAGCTAGCCAAAGAGTTTCGTCCAAAAATGTGGCGTAAAATTGTTATCACTTTAGTGTTTATAATTTTCTTGAGCTTCGGTTTTTTTACTCTGTGGAGCAATTTTTTTAAGTAAAGATGTGGTATACTACATAGAACGAGCTTTTATTTAAATTATGAAAACTGGAGATAAGCGAGGTTTTACACTCATTGAACTTTTGGTTGTTATTGCAATCATCGGTATTCTTTCAACCTTGGCAATTATTGCCCTTGGTTCAGCGCGTCAAAAAGCTCGAGATTCAAAAAGGGTTGCGGACTTAAACCAAATTGGAAAGGCTTTAGAGTTGTTTTATAGCGATAATAATATATACCCCACCTTGATAACTGCTGGCCAACCTATTGTTTTTGGATCAACAACCTATCTTGCGCAAGTTCCTTCAAACCCTACACCTCGTAATGAAGGCAATTGCGGAAATTATAATTATATATATGAGTCGGCCATATCCGGGAATGGTTATACCTTAAGCAGTTGTATAGCGGGGTCAACAGGTTCTTTTCCAGCAGGCGGGATTTTTGTATCATCTGCTAATGGCTCCAGCGTAACACCCTGCGGAGGTTTGATTGTGGATCGCGATGGCTATACCTATCGCACGGTTCTTATTGGGACTCAATGTTGGATGGCTGATAACTTAAGCACAAGAACAAAGCCTAATGGTGTCGCTTTAACGAGCCCTGGGCGAGAATGTATTTCTACAACTAATACTTTAGGTACAGAAACTGATTGCACGGCTGGGCGGACACTGTATCGCTATACCGAAGCTTTTAATGGCGATGGTATTGGGGGTCAGGGTATGTGTCCGAGTGGTTGGCATATTCCAACAGAAGCAGAAATGCATACCTTAGAATTAAATTTTACTAGCCCTCCTAACACTGAAGTAAATTGCTCAGCTACCCGTTTGTCGGCTTATAATCTTTGTGACTTAGTCGGTACCGCCTTAAAGACTGGTGGGGCAGCAAATTTTAATGGCGTGCCAAGTGGTTATCGGTCTGGTTTAAGCGGCTATGACTCCAATAATTTATATTGGTTAGCTCGTGGCCCTCTAGGATATAGCTGGCGAGGAATAAATGCTGCTCAAGCAGGACTCTCATTAAATGCTCCGGGAGGAAATGATGGCTCGTCAGTGCGTTGTATAAAAAACTAATATATGAAAAAGAGAGGTTTTACACTCATTGAACTTTTGGTCGTTATCGCCATTATCGGTATTCTTTCAACCTTGGCAATTATTGCTTTAGGTTCAGCGCGTCAAAAAGCGCGAGATTCAAAACGCGTTTCGGACATCAATCAAATTTCTAAGGCTTTGGAAATGTATTATGGCGATGCCAATGCCTATCCAACGCTTATTACTACTGGACAAGCTCTTAGTTATGGAGGCACAACATATTTATCTGCCGTGCCTACTAACCCTTCTCCGAAAAACGACGGCAATTGTCCTAACGCCGACTACGTATACGCACCGAGCAGTTCAACGGCCGTTGGCTATACATTGAATTTTTGTTTAGGAAGTGCTACGGGCTCACTTTCAAATGGTTTAAATTATGCGTCTGCCAGCGGATTAAATGGCGATCCATCGCTCGTGGGTTGGTGGAAATTAAATGAAGGGGCTGGTACTTCGGTTACGGATTCTAGTTCAACGCGGAATGCCAATACTCTTACCAATTTTAATTATAATAGTACTTCCGGCTGGATTGGGTCGGGTACTACGCCGGCCTTGGGTCCAACAGGCTCGGGTTCAGCGCTGTTATTTGATGGTACTAATGATTATATAGATGCGGGGAGTAATACTGCGCTTAGACCAAATTACTTGTCTATTTCCGCCTGGGTTTATTATACGGGGGACGATGGAGCAATTGCGGGTCAAAAAGATACTGGCTCAGCAGTAGAGGGGTATGCCCTCGCAATAAATAGTGGTACTCTTGTTTTTTGGATTTATGGTACTACGGGTAATTCGACTGGTGGAAATGGCGGCACTCTTGCTAGCGGTCAATGGAGTCATGTGGTTGCTACCTATGATGGATTAATAAGAAATATCTACGTCAATGGAGTTCTAACGACGGTTGGAGGACTGGGACCAGGACGCGGCCCGGTTGTATATACTAACCAACCAGTGAGAATAGGACACACTGATGGAGCTGGCTATCTTCAAGGCGCTCTTAGTGATGTTCGAATTTACAACAGAGCTTTATCCCCTTCGGAAATTGTTGCGATATACAATGCCGGTCATTAAAACAAATAATTGATTTTTCTTAATAATTATGCGATAATTTCCGCATAATTGTTTTTATTTTGTAGATTTTTATGTCCGGACATTCTAAATGGGCGACAACTAAACGCGCCAAAGCGGTCGTTGATGCGAAGCGCGGAGCCGCCTTTACCAAGCTTTCTAATTTAATTTCCATAGCTGCCCGTAAGGGCGGCGACCCGGAAACAAACTTTCAACTCCGTTTGGCAATTGATAGAGCTAGGGGTGTTAATATGCCCAAAGATAATATCGAACGGGCGATTCGCCGCGGGACGGGCGAAGATGGCGGCGGGCAGCTTGAGGAACTAGTATATGAGGGTATTGGTCCGGCGCAATCGCAATTTATTATCCAAGCCTTGACTGATAGTCGCAATAGAACTGCTGCCGCAATTCGCCATACCTTTTCCAAGCATGGCGGAGCCTTGGGAGCGGTAATGTGGAATTTTGAACAAAAAGGAGTCTTGATGATTTCTAAAGAAGTATGGGATGCGAGCGCTTTGAATTTTGATGATTTTTTATTAGAGGGGATTGATGCTGGCATTGATGACGCTGTTTTAGAAGATGAGGGAGTAATTATATATACGAAACCCGAGGCTTTTGCCAAAGTGAAAGGCTGGCTGGAATCTAAAAAGTTAGAAACTGCCTCCGCTGCTATTGAATATGTGGCTAAAGAAAAAATTTCCTTGAGCGATGAAGATAGAGCCAAAGTTGAAAGTTTTATTGATGTTTTAGAAAATGACGAAGACGTGAGTGATTATTTTACTAATATAGAGTAGGGGGAGCGAGACATTTATGATTATTATCGGTTTTGATCCTGGCGTTGCTGATACTGGGTATGGCGTAATTTCAGTCGAGAAAGGCAAGCTTTCTTGCCTTGGATATGGCTGCATTAAAACTCCCGCTAAAACTGACTTACCCGATCGCCTAAAAACTATTTATGCCGATACTGTTACGTTGCTAAAAAAATATAAACCCGCTTTGGTCTCTATTGAGAAGCTATTTTTTTCAAAAAACGTAACGACGGCTATGGCTGTTGGCCATGCGCGGGGAGTAATCTTGCTTGCTATTGCCCAAGCTAAATTGAAAGTAGTCGAGTTCACTCCCAATCAGGTCAAACAATCAGTTGCTTCCTACGGCGCAGCCGATAAGCAGCAAGTACAAAGAATGGTGAAGATGATTTTAAACTTACAAGAAATTCCTAAACCCGATGATGCGGCCGATGCGTTAGCGATTGCTATTTGCGCTTCCGCGTAATTATTTCTGTCTTGGTGTTCACAAATTGTGTTCATTTCCATTGACTTTAGCCAAAAAATGTGCTATCCTTGATATATAAAGGAAAAATCTTCATTCATAAAGTTTGAAGATAAAACAAAAACAAAGAAAAAAAATGTCACTTGCATTTTCTCACACTCATCCGCACGTTTTGGGATGGAAATCATATAGACTTCTTAGAAAGAAGGCAATGGAGCAGGAGCTCAGCTGGTCTGGGCTCGTTATAAGCTTGTCCATTGCTTTTTTTATTGTCGCTGGTTGCGCGACGGTTCTTCATACAATAGAACAATCTTTGAACGCATCGAATGCTCCCCGATATAATCAAGAGCATTATCTGCAAGCTGGAGCTTTAGCCCGTTCAGTGTTCGGCGTTCATGCTGTTGCCGCTGCAACAGCGGAGTACAAGGCTGCACCCGTCAAAGAAACAGAATACGTAACGATTAATACGGGCAAGGAAATTACTAAAGAGATCACATTTAAAAATACCGGCAGTCTTTCATGGAAACCAGGAGTAGTAACGTTTGAAACAGGTCCTTTTCTTAAAACAGTTTCTCAAGTTAAAACAGCGGCTTGGAAAAAAGTGTATGAGCCGGCAGCGCTTCCTAAAGAAATAAAACCAGGACAGTCGGTTACGCTTAGTTTTAAAATGAAGGCGCCTCCTTTGGAGGGAACTATACAAGAAAATTTTCAATTAGTTGCCAACGCTCACCCCCTCACCGGTTCATTGGTGCGGGTTTTTGTTACTATTGAAAAAGCAAACGCCGTTTCCGCTCCTGTTCCTAGTACTCCCGTTTCCCCGACGCCTGCCGCCGCTCCCGCGGCGACAGGCGCTACGGTTGTTCCGCAGCCGAAGCTGTGCATTGCCACTGTCGATGCAACCAATGTTAGTAATTGCAATACTAATCCTAATGAAAATAACGCTGGTAATGGCATTAGTTCCAATATGTTATTATCAGGGCAGCCTACTATTCGTGTCGGCTTATTCTCGACCCTAGCCGCTCAGCGGATAACGGCTAACACAATTTTTAGTGTTTACGGGGGCAATCAATTATTAGCCTCCTCTTTACCTGCCGGAACAGTTGTTACGCTAGGTTATAATCAAAGTAATGGCCAATATTCAGTTTCTCTTCCTCTCGTAACCCAGCAAACCGCTAGCCCGCTGCGTGTTGTGCCGGCATTTGGAGGAATAGTAACCCTCCTTGATTATAGAAACGGCCAAAGCCCCCAAGATAATAGATTTCGAAATATTGTTGAATACAGGTATACTGTTCCGGCAAAAACTGTGTGGCTTATTAATGAATTGCCCCTCGATGATTATATTAAAGGGTTGGCTGAAACAACGAACGCTTCGCCAGTAGAGTTTCAAAAAGTGATGGCGACCATTGCTCGTACCTACGCTTTGTATCATTACTTGCGCGGCGTACAGTTCGGCCTTGTCGACGCCTCGACTAAGCATTCAGCCGATCATTTTCATATTGACTCAGTATATGACCAAGTGTACCGCGGATATAATTCGGAATTGCGCTTAACTGGCTTAACGCAAGCCGTTGAAGCAACTCGGGGAGTGGCGGTAACTTATAATAATCAAATTGTTATAACTCCGTATTTTTCTAATTCGGACGGACGCACTCGCGATTGGACAGAAGTATGGGGAGGAGCTGCCATGGCCTGGCTTAAGAGCGTTTTGGTTCCGGAAGACAATGGTAAGACTTTGTTCGGCCATGGCGTCGGACTATCAGCCCGCGGTGCTTTGCTTATGGTAAACAATGGCAAAGGCTGGCAAGAGGTATTGAAATATTTTTACACCGGCACACAGGTGCAGAAAGTGTATTAATAATAAAACGTCACTATGTTTAAAATAGAAATTGTTAGGAATAATAAAAATCAGGAGCCTGAGCCTCAACAGGAGATAGAAAAATCACCGGAAACCGTGCTCCAAGAGCTTAGGTATAAACGAATGGAACTTCTTACAGAATACCGTTCAACAAAAGCTGATTTAGTAAAGAATGGGCCACATCCAAAATCAGCTGCCGGTATGGAAGTACTTGATCCTATTATAGAGAAACTCGCTCAGACGAGTTGTCAAATTGGTGAGGTACGAGATAAGAATAACATCACTTTTAATCCGTTAAAGTATTATCTTGATAAGACGGAGCGTCTTAAGGAAGTAAGGAAATGGACTGAGGGCGAATTCATAAATACTGAAATAGGAAAAGAAATACATGAAGTCTGTATGAAACGTAACTGGCAACAAAGGTATCAGTATGTTCTTCGAGAAAAGTTGCCCGCTTGGGTAGAGGATGAAAATAGGCATAGTCACCCGCTTCACAAAACTTTTCTTATGTTATGGAGCAAATTAAGGGAAAAGAAAAACCAAGAAAAAATTGATACGTTTAAAGCCGAAATGGATGAGACGTATAATAAGCTGCGAGAACTTAACCAAACTCCCGAAGTTGTTGCCCACTATAAAGAATTAGATGAAATTTCACGAGTAGAAATGCTAGTGGATCAAGTATATGGCCATTATTTGGTAGAATATTTTAATAATGGGAAAACGAGGGAGGAGTTTGAAAAAGATACAAATAACAATGAGGCTGAAGAAGATGGAGTAGAGATTGAGAAAGAGAAAAAGCAATAGGCTAACTATATATGTGTGGCTATTAATAAACATTATTATTTTAAAGAACCGAGAATGAAAGATTCATTTTCGGTTCTTTATATTTTTGGTTCCGCCAGGTATTTTTTTTATACAAAAAATAAGATATACTGTGGATATGCATTTAGAAAAACTCGAAATTCAAGGTTTCAAGTCGTTCGCCAATAAAAATACCCTTATTTTCCCGGGCTTAGTCGAAGGCTCGCGGCGTGGCTTGACGGCCATTGTCGGTCCTAATGGTTCCGGAAAATCAAATATTGCGGACGCGGTTCGGTGGGCCTTGGGCGAACAGAGCATGAAAACATTGCGTGGTAAAAAATCAGAAGATATTATTTTTTCTGGGTCTGATAAAAAGGGGAAGCTCGGCATGGCTGAAGTTTCTTTATACTTGAACAATGCCGATGGCCAAGCACCAATTGATTATTCAGAAATTGTTTTAACTCGCCGTTTATACCGTGATGGTGAAAGCGAATATCTTATCAATAATGCCAAGGCCCGTTTATTGGATGTCCAGTTATTGCTAGCTAAAGCCAACGTCGGTCAAAAAACATATAGCGTTATCGGACAAGGCATGGTTGAGGGTTTTTTAAATACTTCACTTTCGGAACGGAAGGAATTTTTTGATGAAGCAACGGGTGTTAAGCAATTCCAAATCAAGCGCGATGATGCTTTGAATAAATTACGGGCGAGCCTTGAGCATCTTGGTCAAGCGGAAATGCTCTTGGGAGAAATTGAACCTCGCTTAAGCCATTTAACAAGACAAGTCGCTCGCTTGCAAAAACGGGGACAACTTGAAGTCGAATTACGGGAATTACAATTGGCGTATTATCGGACGATGTGGCATGAAATTCACGATCGTTTCAAAGGAGCCAACGAAAAATTTTTGGAATTAGAAAAAGGCGTTGGAGCGAAGGAGAAAAAGTTGGCAGTTTTGACTAATGAGTTGGCCGCTCTGCAGCGCCAATCCGGAGCAAATCAGGATTTTGACCGTTTGCAATCCGAGCTCTCCGGCAAGCAGGCGATTAAAGAAAAAATTACGGCTGAATTAGCAACCCTAAACGCGCGCTTGGAACTAAAATTAGAAAGCGAAGGCAAGTTCGACTTGGCATTCTTTAAAAGGCGACAAAGCGAATTAGAACGGGAAGAAAATCGTTTAATTGAAGAAATGGGGGCTTTGCAAAAAACAGTTGCTACTCATAAAAAAGAAGTTGAGCAGCTTGAAGCTGAACGCCGGCGCTTAACAACGGAAATTGAAACTCTCCATCAATCTTTAGGTGAAGATTCAAATTCCCAAGAAGACAGCCGTATCGAAGACATAAAAAATAAACTTGGTAAATCGCTAGAGATGCTTGAAGCAGCCGAGCGCTTGGATGATATAGAGGGAATGCGCGAAGCATTGCGCGAAATACGATTGGAATTAGGGGCTTTGCAGACACTGGCCCAGGGAATGGGAACTTCATTATCGAAGCAAACGCAGACTTCCTTGCTTTCTTTAACGCAGCATAAGGAAACAATATTAGAGCAATTGCGGTTATCCTCGCAGGCGCTGACTATAGCTGAGGAAAGATTACGACTCAGCGAGATTACGGCTAAAGAAGTTTCTAAAGAAAAAACTTCAGTTTTATCGCGTCTAGGATCGGATGGAGAAAAAAAAGTTTCTGGTGTAGAGGTTAAGGCGGCCGAAGATCGCTTAGCTGCTATTGAAAAGGAGATTCAGGAAATAAGAAATAAGCTGGCCGCCTTTACATCCGACCAAGAACAGGAGCGTCAGCGGCTTTTCACCTTGCAAAACAACATACAGTCATTGCAGCTTGAGTTAAATAGGCTCACCGCCGAATTAAATGAAACAAAGATTGATTCAACGCGGCATGAAACAAAATTGGAGGATCTTGAAGTTGAAATAAGGCAAAACCTTGGCGGATTAAAAGAGGTGCGTGATGAACGTCAAGTTGATCCTATTGATCGATTTGCAGTGCAGGAAAAAATTTCCCAATTAAAGCGGCAACTTGAGCTCATAGGTGGTATAGATCCGGAAATTGAAAGCGAATATATTACAACTAAAGAACGATACGATTTTTTGTCTAATCAGGTAAATGATTTATTATCGACAGGACAGTCTTTGGAAAAAATTATTGAAGAATTAGACGGGACAATTAAAGAGCGTTTTGATAAAGAATTTAAAGTTATCGCCCAGAAATTTGAAGAATATTTTAAAATTTTATTCAATGGCGGCACGGCTAAAATCTTGCGGGTAATGGCTGATGACGAAGAAGAAAGCGCTGGCACAAAACCTGAAGAAGAAAAAGAAGAATCAACGGTTGCTGGACAAAAGTTAAAGCGCATTAAATTCTTGCAAAAGTATAATGCAACAGGTTTGGCGGGCATTGAAATTCAAGCGACGCCGCCCGGAAAAAAGATTAAGTCTATTGCCATGCTTTCCGGCGGAGAACGGGCTTTAACTGCCATTGCTTTAATTTCGGCCATTATCAGCGCAAATCCTTCGCCTTTTGTTATGCTCGATGAAGTTGACGCCGCTTTGGATGAAGCAAACTCTGAACGCTTGGCAAAAATTCTTGATGATCTTTCACATAAGACGCAGTTTATTGTTGTCACTCATAATCGTGCCTCAATGTTGCGGGCGGCTATCTTGTATGGTGTTACTATGCAAGATGATGGTGTTTCAAAACTTCTCAGTATTAAATTAGAAGAGGCGAAGTATAAAAATAATCAGTAGGCGCAATGTCATTCCGAAACTCGCCGCAGGCGAGTGAGGAATCTATTTAATAATATAAAGATTTCTCCTCCCGCTTTTGGCGGTCGTCGAAATGACAGTAATTATGAAAAAATCAGAAATTCGCAAAGATTATTTATTCGATAAATACGTAATTATTTCTCCGGGCCGCGCTTTGCGTCCGCGAGAGTTTAATGAAAAGAAAAAAGAACCTATTGGCAAGAGCCCATTCACTCCTGATCAAATTAAATCAAGCGTTATTATTGATGCAATTGGACGGGGTGATAAGCGTGTTGTTGCTATACCAAATATTTTTCCGGTTGTTACGCCGAATAATGCTAAAGCCTACGGGCGTCATGAAGTTATTATTGAAACTCCCAAGCCCAATGTTCCTTTAAGCGATTTATCGCTTGAGCAAATAGAAAACGTTTTAGCGATGTACGTTCGGCGTACAAGAGCGTTAATGAAAGATCCAAAAATTGCGTATGTATTGTGTCTTAAAAATGAGGGAGTAAACTCTGGTGCTTCCATACGGCATGCTCATTCGCAAATTTTGGCGCTCGGTTTATTACCGCCCGATTTAATTGAAGAGGCAAAGCGCGCTGCTGAATATAAAAAAATAAAGGGCAGTGATTTTTATAGCGATGTAATTAAGATGGAGATGAAATCGCCGCGGCGCATTTTTGATAATGAATATTTTGCTGTATTTTCTCCGTATGCGAGTGCCTACCATTATGAAGCATGGATTTTTTCTAAACGTCCAGCGGATAACATTAGTCGATTAAGCAAAAAGGAATTATCTTCGTTGGCGGTTATTTTGAAAAGAATTCTTAAAAAATTAGATGACCTTGGCATTTCGTATAATTATTTTTGCCATCAAGTCATTTCAGATCGCCGCCAGCATTTTTGTATAAAAATCCAACCGCGTGATAGCGTCTGGGGAGGATTAGAATTAGGTTCAGGGTTGGTTGTTAATTCTATTCCGCCTGAAGAGGCCGCTAAGGAGTATAGAAAGCTTTTTCAGAAGAGTAAAAAAATAGCTAATATTAAGCGTTTTTTTAGTATACTATAAGTTGTTTTCTACCCCTTGACAAGCTTTTTAATTTGCCCTATCATAACTCTTGCTGATTACATAAACTTATTTCGCCTCATGGCTGAGCCGAAAACGTAATCCTCGAACAACTTGAAAACACGTAAAAGAAGAAACAGTGACGAAAACTCTGAAGTTTGTGTCCCTGTTTTTTCTTTCACTCAAGAAAGAAATATTGATCGTTGACAATTGGATTTTTGTGCTAACAGGCGCTAATTCAAATTCGGAAAACATTCCTTTGAATCTGTCCATTTCGGACAGTTTTCGCTTGTTTGGTCGGCCAAGTCTAAAAAGCAGACCGTTGGAAATACCCCAACTGAAAAAATATTACAGAGAGTTTGATCCTGGCTCAGGATGAACGCTTGCGATGTGTCTAAGGCATGCAAGTCGAATGCCCTAGCTTGCTAGGGCATGGCAAACGGGAGAGTAACACATTGGTAACTTACCTCGAAGACGGGAATAACCCAGAGAAATCTGGAATAATACCCGATAGCCGTGGGGGGACACAAGTCATTTCCACGTAAAGCTCCGACGCTTCGAGAGAGACCTATGTTCTATCAGCTTGTTGGTGAGGTAACGGCTCACCAAGGCGACGACGGATAGCGGGTGTGAGAGCATGGCCCGCCTCACTGGGACTGAGATACTGCCCAGACTCCTACGGGAGGCTGCAGTCAAGAATCTTCCTCAATGGCCGAAAGGCTGAAGGAGCGACATCGCGTGCAGGAGGAAGCCCTTCGGGGTGTAAACTGCTTTTCTCTGGGAAGAAACAATGACGGTACCAGAGGAATAAGGGGTTGCTAAACTCGTGCCAGCAGCAGCGGTAATACGAGTACCCCGAGCGTTATCCGGATTTATTGGGCGTAAAGCGTGCGCAGACGGTTTATAACATCTCTTGTTAAATCCCAAGGCTCAACCTTGGGGCCGCGGGAGATATGGATAAACTAGAGGCTGGAAGAGGTAAGCGGAATTGCTGGTGTAGGGGTTAAATCCGTTAATATCAGCAGGAACACCAAAAGCGAAGGCAGCTTACTGGAACAGTTCTGACGTTCAGGCACGAAAGCGTGGGGAGCGAATGGGATTAGATACCCCAGTAGTCCACGCCCTAAACGATGCACACTAGGTATGGGAGGAATCGACCCCTTCCGTGCCGCAGCTAACGCGTTAAGTGTGCCGCCTGGGAAGTACGAGCGCAAGCTTAAAACTCAAAGGAATAGACGGGGATCCGCACAAGTGGTGGAGCATGTGGTTTAATTCGACGATAACCGAGGAACCTCACCAGGGTTTGAAATCTGGCTGGAGATCTTAGAAATAAGAAGTCCTTCGAGGCCGCCAGACCAGGTGCTGCATGGTCGTCGTCAGCTCGTGTCGTAAGATGTTCCGTTAAGTCGGGAAACGAGCGCAACCCCTGTCGCGTGTTACACGTATCACGCGAGACCGCCCCGTACCTTTTTTCTGATGTTTTCGGAGAAAGGGTACGGGGAGGAAGGAGGGGATGACGTCAGATCAGCATGGCCCTCTGACACCCTGGGCGACACACGTGCTACAATGGCCGGTATAAAGGGTTGCCAAGTCGCGAGACGGAGCTAATCCCAAAAAACCGGCCCCAGTTCGGATTGGAGTCTGCAACTCGACT
>CALMNI010000154.1 GCA_937868555.1 uncultured bacterium
AAAAAAACAGACCATCTTAGGATGGTCTGTTTTTTTGTGAAACACCCTCTATACCTTTAGGTTTGAATTTTTTATAAAGCATTTCAACTAGCATTGCCAAAGGCAAAATCCATGCCAAGCGCATTGCGGAGTCATGCAAAAATAAAAACCCAATCATCCAAGCAAAAGAAAGCACTACGTGCCACCATTTCACTTCAAAAAGAAGAAAAACCAAATAAGAATAAACGCCATAAAACGGAGTAGCTAACGCAGATATCAACAAGCTAGATAACATGCGGTCTCTTTTTTCGCGGAACAGAATAGGTATTGGCGTCAAAAATATTCCGAACTTCCACACATCTAAGCTTGCCAAGCGCCAGACATGAATCGGTAAATTTGAACGCGTATCTAATATCCATTGTGGAATCCAATTCACGCCAAAAAAGATAAAACTAAGCAAAATGATGATGGACGGAATCAGGAAAAGTTTAAGAAAGAGGCGCGGATCTTCTTCCATCAAAAGGCAAAAGAAAATTGGCAAAGCCGTCAATTGAGGTTTAGATAAAGCGACAATTAGACCCAAACCACGCAAATAAGGATTTTTATTAAAAAGAAAAACGACTAGCCCTGTTGCAATGAAAATATCTACTTGCCCAAGCCAAACTTGACCAAGCGCAGGAAAGGAAATCAATAACAAAAACGGGTTAGCTTTTGTATAATAAGCAAGTATAAGGATGCCAGATACGCTAAACAAAGACCAAACGCCCCAGGAAAATGGATATTCTGGTAACCACCGTAGTGGAGCAAGAAACCATTGCGCAAAATACGGCATAAAGCCACAATGAAGACACCCTTGCGCAAAAGGCAGATAGTATCGATATAGGTCATCGCCGCCGGGTAAATAAAACGAAGCTGCGATTAGCCCAATTGCTGCACCAATTGCGGCTACCCACATTATTTTATTAGAATCGGATGTTCTCAAAACGCCTCCATGAACTCAGAAAATAAATCTCTCGAAAAATTCCTTAGGTCTATTTCTTTTTTATTGACATTTTTTTTATTAAGCCGGGCACCCATTGATGCAGATTTGTGGTGGCATTTAAGGGCAGGGCAATTGATGTGGCAAAAGGGAGAAATTCTATTAAATGACGTCTTTAGCTACACCAAGCTAGGTTCAAATTGGGTAAATGCTTTCTGGGTTTCTGAGGTTTTATTATATTGGATACACCGGATTGGCGGGTATTTCTTACTAAGCTTTTTTGTTTCGCTTATCGGAGCTATAACATTTCTCATCGTATTCTCAAGCATGAAAGGGAACTCGCTCTTAA
>CALMNI010000155.1 GCA_937868555.1 uncultured bacterium
CCCTCTGCAAAAACTATTTCTTTAATATTAAGCTCATCTTTAATTAAATCTATTAATTCAGAATTTTTAATTTTTAATTTTGTAATTTTTAATTTTTGCAAAGGTTGGCGAATCTTGATTTTTACTTCATCGCGCTTAGCTAATCCCATTTCAACAATTTTTCTAACAACTTCCATCTCGGCAAGAATTTCGGGTTTATCTTCAGAAGTTGGGGCAAAAGCAGGCCAGCTTTCAAGATGCACGCTCTTATCACTGTGCTCAAAATTATTTCTTGTTACTTTTTGCCACAGTGCTTCGGCGATAAAAGGCGTGAAGGGAGCCATGACTTTAGAAAGTTCTATGAGAACATATTTCATTGTTGATAATGCCGCTTGCTTATCCTCCCCTTCTTCTTTAAAGCGGTCGCGGGAACGGCGCAAATACCAGGTTGATAGCTCATCAATAAATTCAGTAATAGGACGCATGGCTCGCGGCAAATCATAGTCATGCATCGCCTTAGTCGTTGTTGCAATAAGCTCCTGCAAACAAGCAATGATCCAGACATCTAAAACATTCTTAGAACCGGCATGAGCTTTTTCGTCAGCGGCATACATTTCATAAAAGGAATACACATTCCATAATATCATTACATTTTTTCTCACCGCTTCTTCCACCCCTTTTTCCGAAAAATTCATATTCTCGGCCTGCGTAACCGGCGAAGATAAGAGATAGGCGCGCAAAGCATCAGCGCCATATTTATCCATAATCAATAAAGGATCAGGATAATTTTGCAAACGCTTACTCATCTTCTTGCCATCTTCGGCTAATACCGTGCCATTAACAACGACATTTTTAAAAGAAGCTTTTTCAAATAAACCAGTCGCCAGTACATGCAAATAATAAAACCAGGTGCGCGTTTGATCAATCCCTTCAGCAATAAATTGTGCCGGGAAATTAGCTTCAAACTTTTCTTTATTTTCAAAAGGATAATGCATTTGCGCATAGGGCATTGAACCAGAATCAAACCAGGTATCAAGCACGTCCGGCACGCGTTTCATTAGTTTTCCGCTTGGAGATGTGAACGTAATCTTGTCTACGATATGCTTATGCAAATCAGTAACTTTCTGACCGGAAGCTGCTTCAAGTTCTTTTACTGATCCAAAAACCATTGTTTCAGTCTTGTCTTCACTGCGCCAAATCGGCATTACTGAAGCCCAAAAGCGCTGGCGGGAAATTGACCAATCACGTGCGCCTTCAAGCCAATTGCCAAAACGGCCTTCTTTAATATAATCCGGCGACCAATTAATTTCCTTCGCCGCTTCAAGTGCTTTATCCTTAATTTTAGTAATAGCAACAAACCATGACGTCGTCGCGTAATTAATAAGCGGCGTATCGCAGCGCCAGCAATGCGGATAGCTGTGTTCGTATTTTTCTTTAGCAAATAACAAACCCTTTTCAGCTAAATATTTTATGACCGCGACATCCGTTGCCGAAACGTCATCCTTAGGCTTAACATGTAATCCGGCCAATTCTTCTACTTCGGCTTTAATAACTCCATCCATGCCAATATGCTGTACGAAAGGCAGCATTTCTTTTTTACCTAAATTTAAATCATCTTCGCCAAAGGCCGGAGCGATATGAACAATGCCGGTTCCCTCTTCAGCGGAAACAAACTCAGCCGCATATACTTTCCAGCCATTGTCATAATTTTCTAAAATAACCTGTCGTGCATATGAGTTAAACAATGGCTTATATGCTTTACCAACTAAGTCTTTGCCCGTAATTGTTTCAATAACTTCTTCGGCAGCATATTTCGCAGTGTGTAAATTTTTTGAAAAAATAACATATTCTTCGCCCTGTTTTATTTTTACATATTCCAAATCAGCATTAACGGCCAAGGCGACGTTACCCGGCAAAGTCCACGGCGTCGTTGTCCAGGCCAAAACAAAAGTTCCGGGCTCGTCAACCAATTCAAACTTGGCAATGACCGACAAATCTTTTATATCTTTATAACCTTCGCTCACTTCAGCTTGCGATAATGTTGTTTCGCAACGCGGGCAAATAAACATTGAACGATAGCCTTCGTAGACTAAGCCCTTATCCCATAATTGCTTAAATACCCACCACACCGATTCCATAAAGGGCAAGTCCATCGTCTTATAATCATCTTCCATGTCCGCCCATCGTCCCAACTTATCAACGGCATCTTTCCACTCTTGGACATAGCTCAATACTTTTGAACGGCAAAGCTCGTTGAATTTTTCAATTCCCAATTCAACAATTTGTTGCTTATTAGTTATATTCAATTCTTTCTCTACTAAATTTTCAATTGGCAGGCCGTGACAATCCCAACCCCATTTACGCTCAACCCTATAGCCATTCATTGTCCAAAAACGTGGGACAACATCTTTCATGATTTGTCCGACCATATGGCCGTAATGCATGGTTCCGGTTGCAAAAGGCGGGCCATCATAAAACGTATAATCGCCTTGAGGCGCTTCTTTTTTTACCGAAGCCTCAAAAACGCCGTTTTCTTTCCAAAAGCGGCGAACCTTCTCTTCTTGTTCTAAAAATAGAGCTTTTTTTGTTTCCATACTCCACTGTCATTCCACGGTCCGCCGAAGGCGGAACCGGGGAATCTGGGTAAAAAGATAAATGAATACTCAGATTCCCCGCTTTCGCGGGGAATGACATATTATATATGAAATCTTAAGGGATTTTAGAGTTTATGTCAAAAGGTAAAGCATGATAAATATCTAAAATTAGCTAAAAAAACAGAGTAGTCTAGCTTTGAAAATCATCTTAATATT
>CALMNI010000156.1 GCA_937868555.1 uncultured bacterium
CCTCAATGAACTTACGAAGAACATTAACATATCCCCCTTGCATGGCGATATGCCCGCCAGATGGGGGGAGTGATTCCGTAAATTTTGGCATAAGCTCTTCAAGCTCATCAGCTACCAACTTGCACATTTCTGGCGATATCTCCCCATCACAATCGCTATGGTTGAGAAACTCGAACAGGCCGGGGCTTGACTCGCTGGTGTACTCATCTCCGATATACCATGACCCATCATCTAAGCTGGTATCGCGTACAGGATTGCCGTCTTTCTCAACGCGAGTCCCATCCGGGTTGCGTTTCCAGTGGGGAGGGAAGCTACCGCCAGCGGCCCGGCAAACCTCTTGCCGTAGCCGGTTAAACGCCGAATAAGCGCCATGGAAAGCATCGTGTGAGCAATCTAATCCCATGTTATTTCTCCAGATTCTCAGAATGGGATATCGTCGTCAAACCCAGCAGGAGACTGAGCATCAAATGATGCATTATTTCTCGCCGATTGATGGGTTGGGGGCTGATAGTAACCCTGTTTTGATTCTTTACGCTGACTATCGGATGTTGAGCCGCTCGATTGATCGCCGCGTCCGCCTAGCATTTTCATCTCGTTGGCGATAATTTCGGTGGTGTAGCGATCCTGGCCGTTCTTGTCCTGCCACTTGCGAGTTTGCAAGCGGCCTTCGACGAAAACAGACGACCCTTTCTTGAGATATTGTCCGGCGATTTCAGCTAGCTTTCCGAACATGATGATATTGTGCCATTCTGTTTGCTCCTTAGTTTCTCCTGTACTCTTATCTTTCCACTTCTCGCTTGTTGCGATTGGGAAATTAGCGACAGGTTGGCCACTCTGAAGAAACTTTAACTCAGGGTCTTTGCCGAGGTTGCCGATTAGAATGACTTTGTTGACTGATGCCATGTTATGCTCCTACTGAGGTATTCGCTTTAACGCCTATCGGCCTTGCCCTGAACACGCCTTTTTTAGTCTTTTCTGCCTCAGCATGTTCTTTGCAACAGAATACTAATGCCCTTTTCCTGTTTAAATCAATAGCGCCATACCACCCTGCTTTATTAGCGATATCAGCAACCTCAAATCCGAATCTTGGCAGGACATTAGTTTCAAAAAGTAATAGGGCTCCACAATGCCAGCAAAAAAACGATATTTTCATTAGCGACCTCACTTAATAGAAATTCGTTTGTCTTTGACGATACTCGCGCCTGGCACTCCCTGCCCTTCGAGCAAGGCTTTTTTGATCATTACCTTATCCGGCTGATACTGTTCTTTCAAAACAACGTACTCAGTCGGCAGTTCGGCATAGCTATAGATTTCAACCCGCGCCGGATTATTGACGATACTCACATCCGCGCTAGTCGAGATGATCCGCTTTTCTCCAATCGTCTCTAAGCAATCCATTAAGTATCGCTTCAGCCATTTAGCCCTATTCTCTGCCGCCGTGGCGCGCTTTGCTTGCTTCTCGATATGGGCTTCGATCCCATCTCGTAGTGCTTCTAAATTGCGAATGACCGCCACAACGCCGTCAACCTTAGCGCCGATCTCGCCTTTCAGTTCATCAATCGCCATACCGAACGATTCAAGATCAGCATCAGGATCGGATGCCATCTCGTACAGGACAGCATACTCTTTCGACATTTCATGCAGTGTTGTCATGATGTGCTCCTTACGCTCATCCATGAGCTTTGTTATTAAGATTGCGTAGATTCTTCGCCAGC
>CALMNI010000157.1 GCA_937868555.1 uncultured bacterium
TTATTCATAAGACTCTCCGAGTTGCAATTAAAAATTATCATATCAAACAAATCTATTTACCTATATAAATTTCTATAGTATGCCAGCCATTTTTTTTCTAAACTCACGCCGCTCTATAACCTTTTTCTTCACTCTGATATACCACTCTCTCTGCTCTTGATCCGCTTCCGTTTTCGCGTTCTGGACTGCGACCTCGACATGCCGCCACTGGCTTTTTTCGATTGCTATCCATCTTGTCGCCGCTTTCTCGCGCTCTTTCGGGAGCGCATAGGCCATGTTACGTAGCTGCATGGCTTTGATTGTCATGCCGAACTGCCTTATTTGGCAAATGTCCGCACGTTCTACCCCAAGGACTTCGGCCGCAATCTCTTTAGCTGTCGCGCCAGCTTTGCCGCGCTTTTTCATAGCGAAAAAAGCAGCTTGAAGCCTAGCATCAAGCTCGTCTTGAATCTTGTCAGAAAACGCCATAGTTTTAACTCCAATGCTTTTCAAGTTTCTCTAAAATCTTTCTGCGCTCCACTCTGCCAGCCATCGCCGGATTGATTTTCCGCGTCACACCGTCGAAATCTCCGCTATCGCAAAGCTGATTCAGATCGTGATCTATCCAATACCATGCGGCGGAATAAGCGGCACCTAATACGGTAGAAACAAAGTCAGGGTTAGGATTTTGTTCAACAGCATACCACTTAAAAAACCGCGCATAGTTTGCGACAAAAGTCAGCCCGATCCATCCTCTCCCCCTAAATCTCCAGCCGTCGCCGCTCGCCTCGTCTCCGTTTCCGTAGCGACCCGCGTAAACACGGTTAGCCAATTCGATTGGCCTATTAGTATATCTATTGGCTTCCGCTTCGGTTTTGAACCGAGTCGGCCAAACTGTACGAATGCGAGATGCATTGAAGTAATGCATGTTTTCTTCAAGCCGGCTAAACCCTTGACTCTCGTGAGCGCATTGCGCGATGAAATAGCGCAGTCGCGTCCCCGTCACCAGTTCAGCTTGCGGGGTGACAGCAACCAAAGCGTCAAACGTCCCCGGCTTTGCCTTCGGGAAAATCTTGTAAAACAGTTCTTCATTCATACCAAATTTCTCCAAAAGGCCATCTATTTTCTTCATTCCAAGAAACGCCGGCCGGTTCAGGCTGATAAAACCCGCAATGATCGGCGTTGTAAAAATCCTGTTGGTGCAAAGCGCAATGCGCCAACCATTCGTGCGGCCCTGTTCTTTCTCTCCTGAAATGCTGGCACAAATGACATGATTTATCGCTCTCCCGTTTTGTACGTGGCTTCGGATAGGGATAATATCGCCGTGTTCCATGCAGCAATGCGAGCCGTCTCTCTGGACAACCGGCCGCTTGCAGAAATGGCACACGTCGCGGGCAATTAAAGCGGCTGGGGTGCGGAATTCCGCAGCTTGCCCTGGCAGCCACAAAGAGGCTAGATAATCGTTCATTCGCCTAAATTCATCCTATATTGTCGTTGGGCGGATTCGATGCGGCGACAGGCGATGTCGAAATAGCCGGGATCGATTTCGATGCCGATGAATCGTTTTCCTTCTTGGACGGCCGCAACTCCGCTTGTTCCGGTTCCTAAAAATGGGTCAAGAATTGTGGTAGCAGGCAGGCGGCAAACAAAAGGACGAATGACTCCAATTGGTTTTTGAGATGGGTGTGCTGATGGTCCATTCTTATATTTCAGCACCCTTTCTTTAGCGCCAACCCCGGCCTGCGGCATATCGCAATCAATAACGCATGATTTAAACTCACCCATTCGCCCACAAGTTGCTTTATGCATTCTAGCCCAAACAGCAAATTCAGTGTCCATTCTTGGAATAGGGCGAGTCATTGACGGCGCGTTATTTTTTCTCCATGTAAAAACTGCGCTTATTTTTAGTGTTTCAGAGAGTTTTTGATGAACAGATCCAATATCCAGATAAGAGCAAAACGCAACAACATGATCGCATTTAATTAAGTTAATCCACTGGTTTGAAAAATCCCATTTCATGCCAATTGAACGAGGGCAGGAATATGAACCAAAATTGGAACTTCCCGCGATAGGAACCCTATCCATCCCCATTTGGTACGGCGGATCGGTAATGACAGCACCCACCTTAGGCAATGTCGGCAATATCTCCAGGCAGTCGCCGAGATACAGCGTCGCATCGCCTATGATGACGGGTTCGTTCATTTTATTAGCCTCAACAATATATATGAAACGGTAAATATAAATGAACAAGCGAACAGCCATAATATTATGCCAAAAGCTTTTTCGTTATCCACCCCACTGTTCTAAACATTAGAAGTTCAAAAAGGTCGTTAGGGTATTTAATCATCCAAACAAAAAACTGTATTGACATGATTATCATTAACGGAAATAAATAGGCTAGATATTCGTTCATTTATCCACATCCTATGCTAATCTTTAAACTCAATATTTATTAACCACGACATACGAATGACTATAGCTATAGCCAAACCGTTTTCAGTAAGCTTCCATCGTAAATGCTTGTTACGCTCGTAAATATCCGAAACAAGTCCGAGCGCTACCATAATCCCCAATTCATAACTTACTTCTTTACTATTTACACCAATACGATTAGAAATTTGTCTCGCTAGAGATTCAGGATGATATTCCAGATCGGATATTATTTTTAATCTAATTCTACTTCTCAAATTTTCATTCATTTTTCAGACTCTCCATTAGCCTGATATAGCTCGTTGCCGGTTTTATCGCATCGGCCGGTTTTTCTGCTAATCTGCACGGCGAAATATGGCGACGGCTCGACAATTAGCCAAATCCGATCTTTCTCTACACGCTCAACGCTACAATGATAGGATCGAAAAGAGGTGCGCAGCATCGCGCTATCGCCCACTTTAAGCCCTGCCAGCCATTCGGGATTTTGCATCTCTTATTCCCCGTCAAGTACCCGCGTCTTTGTTTTGAAGGGAACATTTAGCCGGCTCGCCATGCAAGACACTTGCCTTGCAGTTTTACCCCTCTTAATCTGCGTATCGCCGCGCGTTTTGTGTCTTTTCTTCATGGATTTTCCATCTTATTAGGTATAACGTCTCCGCACTGCGGGCATTTTTCCGGAACCGCCATCGGGTGAGCGTCACAGCAAAACGTGTGAACAGCCAATATGCGGTCGCAGTGCGGACATGGCTTTTCTGGATAGCCGGCCGGCCGCTGGAATTCGACGCTCGCCACGAATCGCCTCAATTGTTTTGCAGTGTGCCGATCCATATTTGAGCGCCTTGATTTTTGCCGTATCGCTTGAATGCAGCTATTTCGACTATCAAGCTATCGTCTCTAATAACGCCCGCGTCTACGAGCGCATCCTCGGTAGAGCGTATTAACTTGCTCAAATCCGGCTTGCGAGTGATATAGATCGGCGCGTCTTTTTTCAGCACGCCCGAGTTTTTGCCTGTTCCGTAATGGCTTTTTGGCCGAATGAACAGGAAAACAACCGACAAAACGACTGGGCCATCCGCCATTTCCCAACTGGATGCATCGGCCGCTTCTCGCGCGGCCCACTTGACGGCTTCGCGCCAAGGCTTGACGTGCTTTGAGGATTCCACCATCACGCCACGGCCCACATGTCGTTTTGATCCCTGCGGCGCTGGCAGGCCCGGCACCCAAATTCCGAGCCCGGCAACGGCCGCAACAGGACGCACCAGCCCGGCCAAAACACCAGCCGCCAGCGTCATGCCGCCTCCCATCCTCCCGCCATCCCATCCCGAGCCAAAAATTCGGCGATTTGAGGCGCTGAATCTTCCTTGGAATACCTAGGTAGCGGGTCGCACTGTAGCGCGTCTTGTAGAGGCTCGTTGGTGCCTTCTCGCACGTCTACCGTGGATGGTTCTTGCCCTGTAAATATCGCATAGCCGGTCGCCGTTGTTTCTTCGGTCGAAATTTCGGCCAGAGACAACACCGATTGCCCATGCCCGCTCTCATGCAGGACGAAACCCCGATTGCCGAGGTTCGCGATAACCTCGGCACTGATTTCATCGCCGCCGCGCCGTAGCGAAACCACGTCGCCTAATTTCAGGCTCGCCAGCCATTCGTTTCTCGTCATTCGGATTTCCTCGCCTTATCGCCCGGTGCTACCGAAGCCGTTTTCGCCGCGCGCCGTTTTTTCGGCAAACTCATAAGCGACGACTATGCTTTGATCGTAAGCCGGGACGATCAACAGTTGCGCTATCCTGTCGCTGCGATTAATTCTAAAAGGCACGTTTCCGTGATTGAACAGCAAAACCTTAACTTCGCCGCGATAATCCGAATCAATCACGCCGGCACCAGTATCGATCCCGCATTTCGCCGCAATGCCGGACCTCGGCCAAATCAAACCGACCTTATCGGGATCGATTGCCAATGCGATTCCGGTAGATACCAGCTTCCTTTCGCCGAATGATATTTGGCAATTTTCATCGGCGTACAAATCCCATCCCGCCGCAAATTCGCTGCCTTTTGTCGGGACGGTTGCAGTTTTGGTGAGCAGTTTGACTAGCAGTGTCATATCGCCAAATCCTTAATCGTGTTCATGCCGCTTGCTCCCCACGCCGGTTCGCCGCTTCTCGCTCGGCGATTTCGATTTGCCGCTGTCTCTCGGCATCTTCCGCCGCTTTCCGCCGCTCTCGTGCCGCCGCGCGCTCGGATTCGTCTGCGGCCA
This sequence comes from uncultured bacterium, assembly GCA_937868555.1. Lineage (GTDB taxonomy): Bacteria > Patescibacteriota > Patescibacteriia > Patescibacteriales > Patescibacteriaceae > Patescibacterium. Next base: position 4,664 of record CALMNI010000157.1, read on the forward strand.
TGCTGCGTCGAAGCATGGCCGCAATCTCCCGCAACACGCTCGCGGTTTTTGCTTCTTCCGTCCCGGCGTCCGGCCCTTCCAACAGCCCGGCAACTTGCTCGATGCTGTTCGGCGTTGGCCCCGCCAACAGCCCGGCGACGTGATCGCGACTAAGCCGGCCGGCGTTGATCGCCTCGGCTAGACGCTGGGCGCGCAACTGCGGGCACGTCCCGAGCGTCGGAGTCCACCGCGCCGGCTCGCGCCGTTGCCTCGCGTCCCGCACATGGGTTTCGTACACGGCGATGAAGCACCTCCGCGCGCCCACTTCGTCGCCTTCGTCCAGGATCGGCTGGCAACCATGCCACCCTTCGCGCATTTCGTGGGTTAGCGCCCCGGTTTCACGCTCGTCGCGAATCAGTCGCAACAGCAAACCCCACGCTTCGTCTGCGCTCGGCCTGCCGTCTGCGGCCTGCTGTCCGTCCAGATAGCGGTAAATATCCGCCGGCTTGGGCGGGTAAACCGACTCCCGCCTATGGCGTCGGAATGCGCTATCGAGCGCAGTTATCGGGTAGTCGGAGAACTCGTCTAGCCAGTCCGCCACGGTTTCGGGGTCGCCGGTTATGTCTTTGCCGGACATGCGAAACGATTTGATCAAAATCGCGACGAAGGCCGGTTTTTCAGTTGGTGACATGAGCGAATTCCCCCTCGATCACGGTTCTTTTTGCTCCGGCTAGGATTTGCTGGACTTCGGCTATTCGCGGGTCAGACGAAATCCGCGACTGTTTGGTAGCGCGCTGGCGTGGTGTTGGGATATTTCTCAGACCGGCCCAATCGTCGCGGATAGCGTTACGCAACGCAGCTTGCCAGTCCGCGTAGGCGTACCCCTTGGCGGTCGCTTTGCCCACGAAGCTTTCCAGGTGAGCGGCCAACGGTTCACGGTATCCGCGCTCGTCGGCCCATGCTTGCAGTTCGGGAGTGATCGAAAGATCGGCGGGGCAAGCTGTTTTCCGGGCGGGCGGGCGCGACGCCGAAGGCGGCGATACACTCCCTTCCTTTCCTATTCCCTTCCCTTCCTTTCCCTTCCCTTCCTGGGCATTTGGGATTTCCCCAGTGCTTCCCTGTTGCTTCCCAAGCGCTTCCCCAG
>CALMNI010000158.1 GCA_937868555.1 uncultured bacterium
TTCTAAAACCATTCTTTGAGCTAAGCCGCCCATGATTGTCCCTTTCCCAGTGCCTAGCGGTCCAACAAGAATTGCTCCCATGCGTCCGCTTTCGACTGCGTCAAATAAACGGCGAATTTCAGCTTCGCGGCCGATACACAAATCAAGGCGACCCCATTTAGCGGCCAAAGTAAGGTCATACGAAAAGTGATCAAGTAAAGGAGTTGCCAAGGCCGTATAGGCTCTGTCCATGTTTGAAGAGGGCTTAAAACGGGCAAGGCGTTTGTAGCGGCGGTAATTTTCAACCAACTGATCATTCACTTGGAACCAAGCAATGGCGTTAGATAGCTTAGTGTTATCTACTTCTAAATCATATAAAAGTTCTCCTAATTTTTCATTTCGTTTAACCGCCGGCAGCAGTATGTCTAAGGAGCTTACAGAGCTTCGGCCGGTAGTAGCGGCGTTTGCATACGCTTCAATTAATATTTGCTTAGCCTCGCCTGAAAAAACCGGCTCTCCTCCTTCAGAAGCAATTTCGTTCAGCTGCCGTTCAATGCCTTCGATTATTTTTTTGTCCGGTATGGTTAAGCGTGAGGCAAGCGCCATGACGCTGCGACTGGAAAAAAGGGCTCCGGCAAAAAGATGTAAAGCTTCAATGCGCGCATGCTTGAAATTTCCCGCCAATAAAAAAGCTCGCTCCAGCGTTTTTTTAAGATCTTCATTGGCGCCCTTGATAACATTGATTTTTTTACCAAACTTAATTTTTCTTACTTCATCCCAGCCGCCGGCATTTAAAAGAGCCGTGTTTTCGCCATACGTGATTTTAACAACACTTGGTTGTTGATCGCGTCGGCGGCTTATCCTATACAAAAGATACATATCGGGTATGAGACTGAGCCAAAAACCGAGAATTAATGGATGCTGAAAACGCCAAAATTGCAGATTTTTAAGGGCAACTGAGGACATAGTAACCGCTGCTTCGATAATGTGGCCGTGTGCATCAAGCCAAAAACCAAGCGAGGCAATACCCAAAAGTCCGAGCGCTCCAGCGCTCCACTGGAAAATTCTATCCACCCATTTTTTAAATGTTTCTAAGCTAATCAGGGTTTTGGAAAGCGAAAGATTGAAAAATAAAAATCTATCGCTTTGAAAAGCGCCGGTACCTATGCTTGAACACTGAGCGCAGCCGAGGGTGCGCAGCTTTCCCTCTCCCCCGCAATTAGGACAGATAATAAAGGCCGGCTTTACTATTTCAGGATTAAGAGACATGGGTGCTTAGTTGAAAAATAATTTGCCATATTGTTATTAGAGGAACCACAAGCCATAACAGTATAAGTGTAAGGATATAGCCTAGCCAAAAAAGCATAGCAATTGAACGGGCAATGATTTGTAGAACCCGGACAACAAAGCTAATAAGCACGCTGGCAAAATCGCGCTGTCCGTACATGGGCGTAAAAATATTTTTTACCCACACCCATAATGCTAATCCTTGTAAGCGCGCGCCAAGAAAATGCTGACACCACACGAGCAGTTTAAATAAACCGCGCGTGTACCACCACACAGGAAAATAAATAATATCAAGAAGAAACTTCCCGATAATTTTTCCAATGTCTACGAGTAATCCGTTAAGAGGCATATAGCTATAGTATAGCGTATTGCCATATAAAAATAAAAGCAGCTCCGTTGAAAGGAAGGCTGCTTAAAAAATTTATATCTTTTAAATAATTTATTTAATCATTTTATCGCCGTGATGCAGCACATTCATTGTGTTGATTACAAAATAAGTAAAGTTCTCTTTAACTGCTTCAATTTCTTGTTCTTTGCACGCCAACTCAAAAACGTTAGAGCAGCCCGGCTGAGATTTAAAGGAAATTTGCCCTTGATTTTTCTTTCCGTCTTTAGTTAAAAACGCGACGTAGTAGTTGCCTAATTCATCAGGGAGCTTGCTTGGAAAGAGCTCCGTTAATGGTCGTGGTGTTCCTATGTTTTGAGGAGCGCCAAAAAAATGTTGGTAGGGCTCAGAATTTTCAAGTAAAACGTTGATGTATTTTCGCTCCTCATTTTTTTCCTTATTTAGAAAAGCTGAATTTGAATGAGTAGATTCAGTTAGACATTCGCAGCCAAGGCAGCGCTTGATTTCAAATTTTCCCGAAGCATATGGAAAAATAAGATAGGTGTCTTTTTGAAAATATTGTATTACATCCATGGCAGCAATCATTATGCTTATATCCTTGGATTCGCAAGAGAATTCTAAAGTTTTGTCGTTGTAGTCGTTTTTGCATTTTAACAAGTTTTGCATGGTTGGTTTTTTGTTTTGAATTTTTAATGCCTATAAAATATCATAAAACCTTGAAAAAATCAAGGAAAAAGGAATTT
>CALMNI010000159.1 GCA_937868555.1 uncultured bacterium
ATCCTCGCAAGTTTATCCCAATCGTTCGCAATCCGACGATGGAAAATCCCTACGGAGAGTCATTACTTTCTCGGCTTTGGTTCCCGGTATTATGGCGGGATGAAGGTTGGCGAATGTGGCTAAACTTTCTATCAACCTTCGGCGAGCCCATTGTCGCGGCAAACGTGCAGAATTACGAGAACTTTGTCAAAGCGATGCAGGCTCAGGGGGTGAGGTCGGTTGTTGCGTGGCAAGGACAGAAGGACGACAAGATTGATACGATTCAGCCCTCTACATCTGGCGAGTTTGAGCGCATGGAGTTGGCGCTGACTAAGCGCATTCAAAAGCTTATTCTCGGCAATACGATGACGACAGACGGCGGAACTTACGGCTCGCGAGCGTCGGGGGAGGTGGGCTTGCAAGTCGAAGATACGCGACGGCTGGCGGATATTCGGATGAATACTGAAGCCGTACAGCGCATCGTAGACGTGCTATGTGAGCTAAACAATTTCCAGCCGCTTCGATTCGTTCGGCGCGATGAAACGGGGCTAGAATCCGCCCGGTCGGATCGAGATAAAAACCTAGCGCCTGTCTTGCAAACCAGCGGTCTGAAGCTTTCGCGTTCGTATTTTGTTGATAACTACGGCTTAGAAGACGAAGATTTAGAAGATGCGCCGCAGTCAACAGCGCCTACCGCAACGCCTGCGGTCTCGACTCGGCATTCTTTCGCAGCTCAAGGCACGCAATACACTGCGACGCAACAGGCAGTTGAGGATTTGGGGAGCGCTGCGCTAGATGAATCGCCAGAGGCGGCTATCCCTGTTGACGATATCCGATCTATCGTCATGTCAGCGCGAGATAAAGCCGATCTTGAGCGACGACTGCTAGTGCTGTTTGAGTCTAGTGATTCGCTAGACCCGGCATTTCAATCAACACTTGAGCGCGCGCACTTTGCCGCACAAGTGCTGGGCTATGTGGCGGCCGAGGAATTGAGGTCATAATGGCGGATTCGCCGATCTCAATAGGGCTTCCGGTTGATTTCCAGGAAGCGATTGCGTGGGCAAAGAACAGAGGAATTACTCTCCCTGAAGATTTCTACGCGAAGCTACAGGAAAACTCTAAGAACGGGGCGTTTACGGTATCAGGGCTTGCGGGACTCTCTCAAATCCAATCGACTCTGGATAGCCTGAATGTTGCTCTAAAGAATGGCGAAACCTTTGCGGACTGGCAGAAAAGGGCAGGCGATATTATCGGCGGCCTAAGTGATTCTCATGCCGAGACGATCTTTAGAAACTTCGTCCAGCAGGCTTACAATACGGGGCGATGGACACAGTTTGAGAAGAACAAAGACAACCGCCCGTACTTGATGTTTTCAGCTATAAATGACGATAGAACAACAGATATATGCCGGAATCGAAATGGAATTATCAGGGCTGTTGATGACCCGTGGTGGGCAACTAACTCACCACAACTCCATCATAAGTGTCGTAGCACACCAATTAGCCTAACCGCTTCTCAAGCCAATGCTAGGAGCGGGGATAATAAGGGGTTGAATCAGGCAAATCCGACTGATAGTCCATCGCAAGGGTGGGGACATAAGCCAACTGGCAATGATGTTGCGGCAGGATTGGCAGCGGCGATTGCAAATTCGGCGCAGAAAGCGCCGGCTGGATGGCTGGAATCGATCATCGGGTTCTTCTCGTTCG
>CALMNI010000160.1 GCA_937868555.1 uncultured bacterium
GAATCTTACAACGGTAATCCCGAGTCCTTTTAAGGATCAAGATTTAAATAATTTTTTAGAAAGTAAATAATAAACTTTCTTATTGAACTAGAAAATTTAAAAAAGCTCAATCTCCCCAAGGGAGCTTTTGTTGTCGTTGGCTCGGCCCCCTTGTCAGTCCGCCAGATTCGCGATTCCGAAGATCTTGATGTCATCGTTACCCAAGCGCTATGGGATGATCTAAAAAATAAATTCCCTACCGGAGTTAATGATTGGGGAATTGAAAATTTATATGTGGGCAGCAATATAGAAATTTTGAATCCCGAGCAGTCCATATTCGGAAATTCAAAAGTTGTTCCCTTTGAAGAAATATTTTCTCAAGCCGATGACTTTGAGGGAATATTGTTTATGAATTTAGAGCATCTGCGTAAAATAAAAATTGATTTAGGCCGTCCTAAGGATTTAGAAGATATAACGCTGATTGACGCTTTCAGAAATGCCACAGCTGTTGATAACCAGGCAAAATAAATATAAATATCAAAAAAACTCCTTATTTTAGGGGCTTTTTTTATTGCCGGGTATAGCATTTTTCTGTTATAATATAAGTAACATGTATACCTGTTTGCAACAAAAACCTAGACACTGGCTCTTGGCCTTTGTTTTGCTGTGGTTGGCTATTCTTAGTCCTGTTTTTGTTGCGCGCGCTGTATGGGACGGACAGTATTATGACCCGGGTGAAACCCTCAACCCTGAATGTGCCCCGACTGATGTAAATTGCGATGTTAATCCCGTGACTAATGCAGCCCATGGCGGCACTGGTTTAAGCTCGTATGCGGCTGGCGATTTACTCTACGCTGCCTCATCATCAACGTTGGGGAAATTAGCGCTGGGGGTTGACGGCAAGGTTTTAAAAGTTGTCGGCGGAGTTTTAGCCTGGGCTGACGACAGCACCGGTACTGCTTTTACTGCCGACGGCAGCGGTATTGAATTATCGGGCTCGACTTTCGGTCTTGAACTTGATGGAACAACATTAACTAAATCCGCTTCCGGTTTACGGGTGTCGGCAAGCTATGCCGGACAAAATACCATCACTACACTTGGGACAATTACAACCGGTACCTGGAATGGAACAGCTATTGGGGATGCATATCTGACAAAAAACGGTGATTGGATTGGCACCTTGGATGGAGTTGAAGGCGCTGCTTTCTTGGCTCGCGCTAACCATACCGGCACGCAAACCGCTAGCACTATTTCCGATTTCAGTACTGCCGTTGCTTCTCTCCTTTCAACCGGTAATGGTTTAGTTGTTAATGGCACGTCATTTGGTTTAGTGCTTGATGGCAATACATTAACTAAGTCGATTGATGGACTGCGTGTTTCTTCTGCCTATACAACAAATTGGGACGCTGCTTTCTCATGGGGAGACCATGCGAGCGCTGGTTATGCAAAATTACTTGGGCAGGCTGGTGGACAAACACTGATAGGGGGAACAGCTTCCGGACAGACTCTTACCCTTCAGTCAACGAGTAACGCAACAAAGGGTAAAATACTTTTTGGTACCTCTGGCTATGATGAAGTAAATAATCGTTTAGGTATAGGAACTGCAACGCCTTTAGCAGCTTCCGATGTGAGAAGTGCCATAACTGATTTCAATGTAATGAAGACAGTCCAGGCAATTCACTCTGCTAATCAAGGACCATATATTGCATCGTTTTTTAACGACACCTTCAGTACAACAAATCCTGTTATGGCGTACTACGGCTTTGATAATGGAAATTTTAGTTTGGGAACTTTTAGTGGCAAGTTATTTTTTGGTGCAGGCGGTACTTATAGCGGCGGTTCAACAACGAGAATGACTATTGATAACACGACCGGAAGTATTGGTATTGGGACAATTACGCCGACTGAGACTTTTCAGATTGCAGATTCTCGAACATCGCCCAATTCAACTGGAATGTATTTACAAAAAAATGGTGCTGTTTCTTCGGGAGTCAGCTACGGACTTAATATTGATACAACTGGTGCTAGTCTTAGTAACATAGGTGCTTACATTTCTGCTCGAGGAGCTACGAATAATCGAAGTATTTGGGTACCTTCAAACAATACTGCCGGTTCTACAAATTATGCCTTATACATTGAATCGGCTGCCCAGAATTATTTCGCAGGTAATGTTGGAATCGGTACGATTACATCGACACATAAACTTGATATTACGGGCGGATCACTGGCCAGTGTGCAGCGGGCAATTTCAGTAACAGGAACCTTGAGCAGTACGGCTGCTCGGCAAGCGGGAATCCAAGGTGCCTTTACGACCTCCGCAGGAAATACTAATGAGAATGATGGTATTTTTGTGCAATTACTGCCTGGGAACGTTTCTTCTGCTTTTAATATTGCTGGTATGTTTGCCAATACGGTCGCTGGAACGGGAACAAGCGTTATTGGCGGTACAGCTAACTATGGTGCTTATGGGGATGTCAATTCAACAACGGCCGGGACTAATATCGGAGTGTATGGACAGTCAGCCGGGGGAAATGTAAGCATTGGCACAAGCGGGAATTCCGTCGTGGCTAAAGACTCAGCAACTAATATTGGCGTCTTGGGGCTTGGTAAGAATACCGGTACATCAGGAATACAGCTTGGTGGATATTTCGGTTTATCAAGTTCAGCTCCAACTTTCGCGAGCGGAGCTCTTATGGCTGATAATAGTTCGACAACATCTCCAATTTTTGTTGCCCGCGATAACGGCAGTGAAGTTTTTCGTATCGACGACGGGGGCAAGGTGGGCATAGGTATTACGCCAACTCAGTCTCTTGAAACAACCGGCAGTATTATCGGCGGACAGGGTTTTTCGATGGGTAAGGGTTTGGCCAATACTTCTTTAGGTTTCGGCTTCGGAAGAAATTTTACTACCGGTTCGATGTTTGATTCCAACCGTTATGGATTTCAGTTTACGAGGGCTGGTAATGCTGATAGGCTTGATCTTGAAGTATATAATGGATCAGGAACGCTTATTACTGGGAATGCTATTTCGGTTGATTCAGTCGGTAATTTTGGCGTTGGTACAAATTCTCCAGGTAGCTACAAGCAGCGAGTATTAGCTACTCGCCAGGGTAGTTCTGGCGATCTTGCCATTGTATCTCTGGAAAACGCCGGTACCAGTTCAGCGGACGTTCTAACGCTTAAGCAAACTGGGGAAGCTGGATCGGCAGAGTCTCAGTTTGTTACATTTTATACGAACGCTGGACTTATAGGCAGTATTGCCAGCAATGGTTCGGGAGTAACTTCGTATAATACAACTTCTGACCGGCGTTTAAAAGACAGTATTGCTGAAACGGAATACGGCATCGATGATGTATTAAAAATTCCGGTACGTCAATATACCATGCGCCAAGATCCCAAAGGCATTAAGCAAACTGGATTTATTGCCCAGGAGTTGGCCGCGATTTACCCCGACGCAGTTTCTGCTAATGGCGATGACGGTATTAGCCCCCTTGATGGTAAAACGCCTTGGAGCATTGATTATGGTCGTTTAACTCCTTTGCTTGTAAAATCTATTCAGGATCAGCAAGTATTGCTTGGAGATATTACTAATGTTGAAGGTCTAGAATTTTCTGCTTCCGAAACTCGTAATGAAAGCCCGCTCAATGCTTTTGACTATATGTCCGCAAAATTAGAGCAGGCTTGGCGGCCTTTGCGTAATATTGCCGCTTTACGCATGACAGCCATTCGCGGTTATTTCGACGAGATGTTTGTGAGAAAATCACATCAAGAAGAAATTTGCGTAGGTACTGATGGAAATGAAACATGTCTTAATAAAGCACAGCTAGATTCCTTACTCTTACATAAGCCATCGCCAAATCCTGCCCCGGAAAATAATGTAGTTGAAGAAGCAGTACCTTCTGAAAACTAAAATCTTTACTAGACAAAGAATCCCTGCAATAATTACTGTATCTATATTAACCCTATGATTTTTATGAAAAAATTTAATGCTAATCGAGTAATGGTCATTTCCTTGGCAGTCGTTGCCGTTATCGCCATAGCCGGAGCAGCTTATTTTTATCGCCAGTATTCTTTTTTGAAAACAAACCCGCAAGCCGCCTCCGAGGAAGAGGTTCAAGGACTTATTAAAGAAATTGGCGAATTTATGCAATTGCCTAATGATGAGACTCCATCGTTGGCGACAATCCTTGATAAAGAAAAGATTAAAGATCAGCCATTTTTTAAGAATGCTGAAAATGGCGATAAATTATTGGCCTACACTAAAGATATGAAGGCGATCCTCTATCGTCCAAGCGCTAAAAAGATCATTGAAGTTGCCCCGTTGAATATTAACCAGTCGGCAGCACAACAAAATGCCAATACATTGAAGATCGCTTATTACAACGGTTCTAGCGAAGCGGGTAAAGCGGCCGAAACTGAAAAAAAGGTTCGTGCTCAATATGCAGACTATAGCACCGTAGAAGTGAAAGACGCGGCTAAGAAAGACTATGAGAGCAATCTCGTTATTGATATTTCTGGAGCGCATGCGAGCGAAGCAGCCGCCTTGGCTGCTCTTATCGGCGGGAGTGTGAGCGAATTTCCTAAGGATGAAATTAAACCGGCCGCTGACATTTTAATTATTTCGGGTAAATAATGAAATTTGGTATTTTTTTAAAGACGGCCTTAGTTTTTATAATAATTGCTTGGGCTGTCCCGGTAGTAGCATCAACATCGGTTGGAACAATTTCCCCACCATCGACGTATGTTTGGGGAAATAAAATCGGCTGGATTGACCTCAGTCCTAGCCAAGGCGGACTTATTGTAAGTGACTCGCTTGTCAGCGGGTATGCGTGGAATAGCACCTACGGTTGGATAAACTTCAGTCCCAGTAACTCGGGTCAGGGTGTTGTTAATAATGCCGAAGGAGTATTGAGCGGTTTTGCCTGGATTTCCGGGCGCGGCTGGCTGAATATGTCCGGCGTAACAATTGATAGTAATGGACGTTTTCACGGCCTTGCCGGCACAAGCGATAGCAGCATTGGCCAAGTGTCTTTTGATTGCGATCACTGCTCTATTTCTACTGATTGGCGTCCGGCTTCAGTGCGCCAAGTACAAAATTCAGGCGGCGGAGGTTTTGTCCCCAGCCCGCCTCCCAGTTCAACAGAGAATCCTCCTGTCACCGCTATTCCAGATGAAACAGTTCCTGTTATTATCCCATCCGAAGAAGTTAGGCCTTTTCTTCCCGAAAAAGAAATAGATACTAAGGAGAATGAAGATCTTAAACCCATCCAGCATCCTAAAGCACCGCCAGGTAGCAAGGAAAGCATAAATCGCCCGTTAATCCTAGGGCCCAATGAATTAGGAACGCTTATACGAGACGTAGGCGGATCAGGAAAAATAAAGATTAATGTTTTTCCCGGGAGCGCCGAAGTAGGTTTTACCACTGATGTAAAGCCAGTAACTATTGATTTGCATTCATATAATCCATCAATACGACCAATCGGTGATTTTTTTTATGAAGTGAGCGCTTTTGATCTTCATGGCAAAGCCTTGCCATCGTTTAACGCTCCCTTGAAAATAAGTTTGCCATTGCCGAAGGGCCTTGCGGAAGGGGATGATGTGGGTGTTTATAGATTTGATGCCAGTGATAGTTCATGGAATCGTATTAGCCCCGTGGTTGTAAGCTCCGGAGCAGCGACTTTTTATTCGAGCGAACTCGGCCGTTTTGCTATTTTAAATGACCCTAAAGATTCAGATCGCATTATTCCTCAAACGTTCCCTTTGAAGGATTTTATTCCTTTGGGAATTGCTGCCTTTAGCTTAGGCGGTGCTTTCTACGTTTTTAAATTTTTTAAATATTAGACTTAGCTTTAAGTTTGCTTTTTTTATTATTTCGTGGTGAAGTGTAGAAAATAATAATAAATCAAAAAAAAGGAGTACTTTGACATCCATTCAAACAAAAGCAAAAATACCAAGTGTCTATAATTTGATAAGCATGTCGCAGGCATGCGGCGCGGTAATACAAAGTAATTTTTTTAGTAAATACAACATTACTCGAAAGGCTGACCGAACTCCTCGTACGAAAATTGATTCGCAAAATAATGAATTCATAATTAATCAATGTAAACAGGCTTTTCCAGAAGTTAGTGTTATTGCGGAAGAAAGGAGCCATTATGTTGAAGGAGCGGATCATATGCTGCTGTGCGATCCCATGGACGGGACTTTGGCCTTTACTCATCATTTGCCTTTGGCAACGGTTTGTCTTTCATTGGTTTGTAAGGGTACGCCTATTGCCGCCGTTATTCATGAACCATTCATACGAAGAACCTGGTTCGCGGAAAAAGATGGGGGCGCATTTTATAGTTACGGATTAATGGAGAAGCCAAAACGCATTTTTGTTTCCAAGCATAGAAAAATTGAACGCGCTCACATGTGCGTGTTTTGGTGGAAAAATTCTTTGTATAATATACATCTTGTAAACCAAAAGCTAATTGAAAAAGGGATTAGTTTTAGCAGCCCGGATTCAATGGCATTAATGGGCGCTTTAATTGCTTCGGCAAAAATTCATGCTTCAATTGCGCCGGTAAAGACGGCGTATGAAACGGCGCCCATAGATCTTATTGTTAGAGAAGCGGGCGGAAAAGCAACGGATATGTATGGGAATGAATTGCTCTATGATGAAAGCGCTAAAATCAAAGGACATATTATTAGCAATGGGGTGTTTCATAAA
>CALMNI010000161.1 GCA_937868555.1 uncultured bacterium
CAAAGCCAGCAAGGGCGTAACTGGGCCCCTTGACCCTCCGCCAGTCAATATAATAAGATTATTTCTTTTCATAATATTTCTGCAAAAACAATTGATATTGTTTTTTATGCACGGGGCTAGTTGCACTTAATAAATTTTCGATCTTAACCCAGCGGAATGCTTTGTGCTCAAAGGGATTAATAGCAACGGCCTGCCGTTCGCCATGATAGCGTAAAATAAATAAACTTTGCTGCTGTCCCTTATAACCCTTATAGTCATATGGCTTACTCCATTCATAACGATAAATATTATCAAAGCGCGCCTCGAGGCTCAAATCTCTCAGTCCCGTTTCTTCAAAAATTTCCCTGCGCACTGCTTGTTCTTTGTCCTCCCCACCGTCAACACCGCCCTGTGGCAAACCCCAATAATCACCCTTGCCACGAGCATTAAGAATCAAAGTTTCACCGAAACGATTAATAACTAAACCGACAACATTGGGCCTGTACCGAAAACGCCGGAACTCCCAATTAATAATTTTCCAAGGGAAAACAACAACAGACTGCCAAATTCGCTTCCAGCGCGTTTTTGGTTTCATGAGCAAACGCCATAGCCATTCGAAGCCTAGAAAGCGAAAAATACGCGGCGGCCTCGGCATGCGCTTGGTAATGTAATCAAAGCTTCCGCCCACTCCCATTCCTAAACGAAGGCTTGGCAAATCGCGCCTATGTCTATATATAAAAATATCTTGCCAGGGAGCCCCTAAGGCAGTAAATAAAATATCCGGCTTGAATTTCTTTAAGGAAGAAAAATTATATACCTCTTCGCGGCTAAGCGAATCAATATAAAACTGAAGCTTTGGATATTTCACAGCTAAGGCACTGCGTATATCATCATCACTGGAAAGTCCTTCCTTCCAATTCAAAACCGCGACCCGCAAGCCTTTATGGGCTGCAAATTGAAGAAGTCCGCTTACTACGCTAACCCCCGTAAAGCGCTTTAAATTAACTCCCTTAACCCAGGCAGCAAATTTGAGTCCTATGCCATCAGGAATACTTAAAGCCGCATCCCGTAAAACGGCATAAAATTCTTGATGCTTTTCAGCTAACAATAAAAATTCCGGATTAGGCGTAACAATTTGCGAGCGGCGCCGATGTATTAGTATATCGATGAGGCGCTTTTTTAATTCAGTTGTGGTGAGATTATCAAGACTCACTCCTAAAATTGAAACTTTTTTTCCTAAGCGGCGTTGAGACTGGGTACGATTCATATGGCTCTAATATTAGCATTTTATTGCTTTTTTGTCCACTGGACTTCTTGACACTAAAAATGCCTCATAGTATAGTAAAAATTAGCACTCTATATATGAGAGTGCCAACAACTACTTTATACATTATTCCTTCTGATTTATACTTATATATATGTTAGATAAATTTACTAATAAAGCCCAAGAAGCTATTATCAATGCCCAAGTAATTGCCCAGGAGTACGGGCAGCAATATATTAGCGCGCTGCACATGCTCCTTTCCCTCCTTGAACAAAATGATGGCCTAGTTCGTCCTATTCTCGAAAGCCTCAAAATTGAAGCCGAAACATTGCGCCAAGATATTGAAGATGAAATTGAAAAAATCCCAAAAGTTGAAGTGCAAGCGACCAGCGGTATGGTACAGGGCACGACTGAAATGGCAATGATTGTCGAAACAGCCGTTAAAGAAGCTAAAGAAATGGAAGATGACTATGTTTCTACGGAGCACCTTCTCTTAGCAATCCTCAATGTCGCATCAGAGGCAAAACGGCTTCTGAGCGACGCCGGCCTTAATCGCAACTTACTCTTGAAAAATATAAAGAAGTTGCGGGGTGACAAGAAGATTGATAACCCTGAACCGGAAAGCCGTTTCCGCGTTTTAGAAAAATACACCAACAACCTAACAGCGATGGCTCGGCAAAATAAGCTTGATCCGGTCATAGGCCGCGATGATGAAATCAAACGCGTCATGCAAATTTTGTCGCGGCGCTTAAAAAATAATCCTGTTCTCATCGGAGAAGCCGGCACGGGCAAGACTGCGATTATCGAAGGCTTAGCCCAACGCATTGTTGCGGGCGATGTGCCGGAAAGTTTAAAGAATAAAGAATTGATTGCCCTCGATCTCGGATCTCTTATTGCCGGAGCAAAATTCCGCGGTGAATTCGAAGACAGGCTTAAGGCCCTCATTCGCGAAATTGAAGCCAATGATGGACGCATTATCCTCTTTATTGACGAGCTTCATACTATTGTCGGAATGGGTTCGGCCGACGGCGCCGCCGATGCGGCTAATATGCTCAAGCCGGCTCTCGCGCGCGGTTCCATGCGAGCTATTGGAGCAACAACGACAAAGGAATATCAAAAGTATATTGAAAAAGATACGGCGCTCGAACGCCGCTTCCAGCCCGTTTACGTTTCTGAACCAAGCGAAGAAGATGCTATCGAAATCTTGCGCGGTATTAAGGATAAATATGAGTTGCACCATGGGGTTAAAATCACCGATGAAGCAGTTATTGCCGCCGTAAAACTCTCCTCCCGCTATATTAGCGATCGCTTCCTTCCAGACAAAGCCATTGATTTGATGGACGAAGCAACGTCTTCATTGCGCATGGAGATTGATTCATCTCCCGAGGAACTCGATATGTTACGCAAAGAAATACGCCGTTTAGAAATTACTAAAGCCGGCTGGCCTAAAGACAAGCGGGCAGACGCCAAACAAAAAGATGTACTGCGCCAATTATCAGACCTCAAAGAACAAGCCCAACAAATAGAAACTCGCTGGCAAAATGAAAAAAATATTATTGCCTCAATGAGAACTTTCAAGAAAAAAATTGATGAGCTCAAAGCTGAAGCTGATACTATTCAACGCCGCGGCGATGATCTCACAAAAGTTGCCCAAATTCGCTATGCCGAAATTCCCGAACTAGAAAAAAAGATAAAAAAAGAAGAAGGCATTCTTTCTCGACTTGAAATTTCCGGACAAAAAATCCTTAAAGAAGAAATTGACGAGGAGGACATTGCCCGCGTTGTTGCCCGCTGGACCGGCATTCCGCTCTCAAAAATGCTCGAATCGGAGGTTAAAAAACTTGCCCGCGCTGAAGAAGAATTATCTCATCGCGTTGTCGGCCAAACCGATGCTATTTCTTCAGTAGCCAATGCGATTCGCCGTTCACGCGTTGGCATCAGTGAAGAGAAAAAACCTATGGGGTCGTTCCTCTTTGTAGGACCAACGGGCGTTGGAAAAACTGAACTTGCCAAAGCGCTCGCCTCATTTATGTTTAATGATGAAAATTCTCTTATTCGCCTTGATATGAGCGAATACATGGAAAAGCACAGCATTTCTAAAATGATTGGATCCCCTCCTGGATATGTCGGCCATGAAGACGGCGGACAGCTGACTGATCGCGTACGCCGCAAACCATATAGCGTTATTTTATTCGATGAAATTGAAAAAGCTCATCCTGAAGTCTTCAATATCCTCCTACAAATTCTTGACGACGGCCGCCTCACAGACTCAAAGGGACGAACAGTAAACTTTAAAAATACTATCGTCATTATGACCTCAAACCTCGGCAACGAAGTTATTCGTGAGTATTCTATTGGATTCTCTGATGGATCGGATGAAGGGGTTGTTAAGCAAGTACAGCAAGATGAAATGAAAGAAAAAATCGATAAAATTCTTCGACAGCATTTTAAACTCGAATTCCTCAACCGTATTGATGAAATAGTTATCTTTAAGAGTTTAAACAAAGAGGATCTGTCAGCAATTATTGATCTAGAATTAATCAAAGTTGAAGACCGCTTACGCAACAAAGACATTCGAGTAAAAATTGGCAAAAACGTCAAACTATTACTGGCCGAAAAAAGCTTTGATAAAACCTTTGGCGCCCGTCCGCTTAAGCGAGTTATCCAAACAATGATTTTAAATGAATTAGCCTCGGAAATCGTTGCCGGAAAAATAAAACACGGAGATAAAGTATCGATTAGCCTTGATGTTCGCAACAACATTCTCATGACGGTAAAATAAACCTCAAACATAAAAACCGCTTGGGAACAAGGGGTTTTTATGTTTCTCGTTATAGTGTATAATACTAAAATGACCTTACGCCTCAAAACCATCCTCTATGCCCTTCTGGGTATCTGCATTTTCTCAGGGATGATTTCAATTGCTCAAGCGGAGACCGTTTTTAATCCCGCATACATCATAAGCGATCAAGAAATTCTTGATTCTTCAGCAATGTCTCTAAGCGAGATTCAAAACTTCTTAGCGGCTCGCGGAAGTTTTCTGGCGAACTACCAAACCGTTGATAAAGACGGAAATACAATGAGCGCTGCCCAAGCTATTTACGACAGGGCTACTAACAATAAAGTAAGCCCTAAATTCATCCTCGTCTTAATCCAAAAAGAGCAAGGTCTTGTTGAAAATCCCGCCCCAAGCCAAGGACGCCTTGATTGGGCGGCCGGGTACGGCTGTCCGGATGGCGGAGGCTGCAACAGCCGCTGGCAGGGCTTTTGGAAACAAATAAACAGCGCCTCGCTCCAATTCAGGGACTACATGGATAATCCGCAGTCATACCGTTTTAAAGCCGGAGGTACCTACACTTTTAACAATCCCTATTCAACAACCGTTCAAGGAGATATGACGGTTACCATTGTCAATCAAGCCACTGCCGCCCTCTATAACTACACGCCGCACGTTTATAACGGCAACTATAATTTTTGGAAACTCTGGCAAAAATATTTTACTCGCGATTATCTTAACGGCTCATTATTGCAAGCGTCTGGCGATAGCGGCGTATGGCTGATTGAAAACGGATATAAGCGCGCTTTTCTTTCAAGAAGCGCTTTAACATCGCGCTACGATCCATCAAGAATACAAATTGTCGGGAAAGCTGATATTGATAAATATCCTACCGGCGATCCTATTAAATTTGCTGATTATTCTATCATTCGAGTTCCGGATGGGAAAATATATTTATTAGTCGGAAACAGCAAACGCCGCTTTGCCAATCCTGAATCTTTCAGAAAAGCCGGCTTTAACCCTGAAGAAATAATTTCCGCTGCCGCTACTGAGCTTTCTAATTATCAAGACGGAGCAGTCAT
>CALMNI010000162.1 GCA_937868555.1 uncultured bacterium
GTATACCACAATTTATACTTTCTTTCCCATCAAAGATTCAAATTCTTCCTGTTCAATTGTTTCTTGTTTAATAAGGAGAGCTGCTACCGTATCAAGCTCGGCTCGCTGATCTTTAATAATTTTTTGCGCCTTTGCCATTCCCTGGCTAATAAATCCGGAAACTTCTCCATCGATAGCCTCGGCAATTTTTTCACTATAATCACGCTGTTCGCGAATTTCCCTCCCTAAATACATCATTTCTTCCTTATCGCCAAAAGTACGAGGACCCAAGTTATCGGACATGCCATAGTCAGTAACTAAACGGCGGGCTAGGGCGGTTGCTCGACGCAAATCGGAAGTTGCACCCGTTGTTACGTCGCCGAAAAGAACCTTTTCCGTTAAGTACCCTCCCAACAATACCGCGATCTCATCAATGAAATAAGCCTTGGTATGAAGGTGGCGATCCTCAATAGGGATCTTCAAAGTATAGCCGCCGGCTTGGCCGCGAGAAATAATGGAAATTTTATGAACCGGGTCAGCGTTCGGCAAGAAGTGGGCGACGACGGCATGCCCGGCCTCATGATACGCGGTAATATTTTTCTCGGCCTCGGAAAGAATGCGAGACTTTCGCTCGGGTCCTAACATTACCTTTTCTATGGCTTCAAATAATTCTAGCTGATCAATAATTTTTTTGTTGTGACGAGCGGCTAACAAAGCACCCTCATTTAAAACGTTGGCTAAATCAGCACCGCTAAAACCCGGCGTTCGCTCAGCAACTTTCCGCAAGGAAACATTCTTGGCGAGAGGTTTTTGCCGAGCATGGATGCCTAGTATAGCTTCGCGATCAGCCAAATCAGGCTCGTCCAAAACAACCTGCCTGTCGAAGCGCCCCGGACGCATTAAAGCAGCATCTAATACATCGGGTCGGTTAGTAGCCGCCATAACGATAACCCCAGCGTTCACTTCAAATCCGTCCATTTCAACTAAAATTTGATTGAGAGTTTGTTCGCGCTCATCATGGGATCCGCCCATGCCCGAACCACGTTTGCGGCCGACAGCATCGATTTCGTCGATGAACACAATACAAGGGGCGCTGCGCTTAGCCTTGCGAAATAAATCGCGGACGCGTGATGCGCCAACTCCGACAAACATTTCAACAAACTCAGAGCCAGAAATGCTAAAGAAAGGCACGTTTGCTTCTCCAGCCACAGCTCGAGCTAAGAGAGTTTTTCCCGTTCCCGGACTGCCGAGCAATAAAACGCCGCGCGGAATTTTCGCACCTAGTGCCGTAAACTTTTCCGGCTCGCGTAAAAATTCAACTATTTCACTCAATTCTTCCTTAGCTTCTTTATTGCCAGCAACATCTTTAAAAGAAACTTTATCTTTGGGAGCAGCTGGCGCTTCTCGGGCTTGCGATTGGCCAAACATCATAGCGCGATTATTAGCTCCCTGAACCGAACGCATCATGAAGAAGATAAAAAGCCCTAAAATAATAACCGGCAACAAGAATGGCAACAGAGCCGTCAACCAAGCCTTTGCTCCCGTGGGCGACGTAACGCTCATATCGAGTTTAGCTAATCTATCTGCCGGTATTCCTAAATTAGAAAGTAATTCTGATAATGGCTGCCCGCTTTCTTTAGTAGCGGTTTGCTTAGTGCCATCTTTGAGCGTTATTGCCAATGTATCATTATTGATTTGGATTTTTTGAACCTTGTCTTCGCTTATCTCACTTACTAAACGGTCAAAACCTATCGTTTCAATTTTTGCCTTATTATCGCTCCAGAGCGACAATAACCCTCCAATAAAAATAAACCCCAAAATGACCCATGCTAAATTCTTAAAAATTGTTTTCATAGCAAATCTAAAAATATCCCTTAATCAATGTGATTACGAATGGAATGAATTTTATAAGCTGCGTAAAAAAAGCAGTACGCTACTAGTAATACAAATAAACCTACCAATAATTGCAAAATCGCTGGCGTCCAAACGATTAAGGCGGCCAAAATAACCATAATAATGCCAGAAACAATGAAGTTCCACATTACATCGGTCAACTTTTTATGAACAATTCCCAAAGGATTTTGCATATATGTGTAGTTAAAATTAGCAAATTATACTCGTAATATACCATATTCATGGGGCTTTGTCATCCAAGCAAGGGGCAGCAAAATCAATTAGGCAAATGCCATAATTAACAAAGTAGGCGCATGCTATAGCATGCGCCTACTGTTGCGAAATAATAGTGACTGATTATTCCTTGGTGTTTTCTTCAGCCTCAGCAGAATCATCATTCTCAGATTCTTCATCAGCTTCTTCAACTGCCTCAGACTTTTTCTTTTTGGCAGCTTTCTTGTCATCACTCTTAGCAGCCGGCTTTTCCTTCTTGCCCTTGCGGTCCTTAGCTTTGCCAGGTACAGCTAAACCAAGGCGGTGGCCATCGGCATCAAGAGAAATAATTTCAAAATCGAGATTATCGCCCGGCTTAAATGCTTCTTCAATCTTTTGCCCGGAAACAAGTCCTAATTGGGAAACGTGAGCGAGGCCATGAATATCAGCATCTAATTCAACAAACAAACCAAAGGCATTGACCTTAAGGATAGAACCCTTTACTGTTTGGCCGACAGCGTATTTCTTTTCCACGCCTTCCCATGGATCAGCCATAAGCTTTTTAGCCGAGAGGAAGATCTTTGCACCTTCAATGGCAATAATCTGTGCTTTGATTTCATCGCCAACTTTGTAGAGCTCGGATGGATCTTCAATGCGCTGCCATGCCAATTCGCTAATGTGCACTAATCCTTCGAGATTGCCTCCAAAACTGACAAATACTCCGAATCCAGTAACAGCAATGATATGACCTTCAATAGTATCGCCAACTTTGTATTTAGAAATAACGTCTTTCTGCTTCTCTTGCCAGGCGTCCTTTTCACTGACAACTAGCTTTTCTTCTTTTTTATCAAGCGTAATAATCTTAACTTCAGTTTCTTGTCCGACAAGCGATTTCAACTTTTCAAGGATTTTTGTCTTATCGCCGCCGGCAACGCGCGGATAATTTTCCGGCGAGAGCTGCGATACTGGCAAGAAAGCGGCCACCTGCGCGTGCGTTACCAATAAACCACCGCGGTTAGCGGCGCTGATCTTAACGGTAATAGGCTGTTTCTTTTCATAGGCTTCAACCAATGCTTGCCAAGTTTTTTCTTGTCCGGCATGGCGGAATGATAATTCTAATTCACCAAATTCATTTTCAGTATCAATAACGGTTGCTTCGATTTCTGCTCCCGGTTTCAATTTCGAATATTCGCTTGCTTCAAAATACAATTCGCGGCCGCGAACAATACCAGTCATTACTCCGCCAATATCAAGACGGACTTCAGCTTTAGAAGCAGACAAAATTTTCCCAATAACGGTATCGCCTACTTGGGGAATTTTATAACCTTCATCCTTCATGAGCGTTGCAAACTCGCTCTTGGAATCGGTATTCTTTACATTTTTCATAAATAAAAAAGAGGTCATTAACCCCGATAGTATTAACCACAAGGGTCTTTCGGCCGCCTTGTCCTGTCACTTGCGAGCGACGGGACCTTTCCCGAAAAGTAAATTAGAGGCGGTATTCAGTTTTTATTCGTATGCATACGTTACCATATACCTTAAAAAAAGGCAAGAATCGCCAATTTTAGCCTCTTTATTGACTTTTCTTTAAATATATGCAGTAATGAGCATAACATTAAAAAAATATTCCTAATTAAACTCAATGTAACAATGAAGAAAATCTTGTTTGCAGTCCTTATTACATCGCTGGTTATTTCTTTTCAATCCTGCACTTTATTCTCTAAAAAGAAAGAAACAACTTTTACCGCAGAATTCTTTGGCTCGCAAAGTATAGTCATATCAAAAAGTTTTGTGCTGACCAAAGTATTTATAACAAAATTAGCTGGGGATTCATTAATTCATGAATCTCTTAATTTAATTGTAGGTGCTGGCACCTATAATGGTTATCAAAACTATGTAACTCTACATGGCTCATTGCCTTTAGTATTACAACAAAGTTTTTTTGACGAATTTTATGTTCCAATTAATGAGAAGTTTTTCGGTTCCATCACTACTGTTGATTTAGATATAATTGAACTCGGAAAGATTGATTCTATAGGCGCGCCAATATTAACTGCCGAATACACGGGACGTGCTCTTATACTTGGAAACGGAAAGCCAACTAATTTTAATATTGCGTATGTCCAAATTCGTGGCGAGCAATTAAAAGTAGCGGTACCCTCTAAAATTATAAGAAAGGACAGCACTATTGCCTTCCGTAATTCAAAAAATCATGGAATATATGGTATTGAAGAAAATACTCAACAAGCAAAATATTTTCCTGAAGCTGAACTCGTAAATTTGCCATAACTAAAATAAAATTCCATGGGCTTGTTCTGTGCTGAAACTGGCGGTATACAATGTTTAACGCCGGTAATCTTTCCACGCTGCTTTTTCCAAAGCGCACATCTCTATGCTCCGTACCTGCGAATTGATATCAATGATATTAAAGCAGAGCGGCAAACATCTATCATTCGCTTTGCCGTTCGTAATTCAAATCATCTTGATATTTCCCTTCTCTTGAAAGAAGAATTGCTCTACTGTACGCTTCTGAGCAAAGAATATATTGAACACTATATTCAATATACAATAGGGGGAGGCTTTGTGAGGAAAGTTGGCAACCACCTAACAATAGAAAAGGAAAGTGAAGTATTTAAAAAAGAAGAGCAACGCGAACATACGATTGCACTTCTAAAAAGATCTATGCTTAAGCCGAGGGTAACCATCGCGCTGGGCGATAATCTATTACAATAATATCCCAACAACTCTATCACATATTTTCGATAGGGTTGTATTTTTTATTCAAAAACCCCTCGCGACCTAGGCAGCGAGGGGTTTATTGTTTGCTAATCTTTTATCTCAACTTGGAGCGCAAGCGGCATTGCTGCCAGTTGAAGCGGCGGTTCCATCACCAAAACCGGACGAAGGGGTTGCCGTATCAAGCTTTGTCTTACATTCCTCAGGAGCGTTGTTGAAGGCAGCACAGATCGTCGTCAAGAAACCCTGTTGGGAGCGATCAGATTCAACCTGATCGCCATTGATAACCAAGGTTGGGGAGCCTTGAACGCCGGCTTTATCGGCATCAGCTTTATCAATAGGGAATGGAGGGAAGCTACCGTTGTCCCACTTAGTCTTATCATTAAAAGCTTCGGTAATCT
This sequence comes from uncultured bacterium, assembly GCA_937868555.1. GTDB lineage: Bacteria > Patescibacteriota > Patescibacteriia > Patescibacteriales > Patescibacteriaceae > Patescibacterium. The sequence goes on from CALMNI010000162.1 coordinate 5,223, forward strand.
TATATTGCTTATCAACGCTTTCAATACACTTATCAACCTTGCCCTTGTTGACGCCGGTCGAAGAAACGCATGAAGCCGAGTTGCCGCTCTTCAAGAAACAACCAAGAAAATCCGCGTACTTGCCATGGTCTTCCTTGTCAATACAATATTGAAGCATATTGTCTTGAACTTCAATCAAACCATGCATGGCGTAAGGAACGAAACGGATTTTAAAATCAATTTTGTCGCCCAACAATTGAGCAACTGGAACAGCCCCCTTTTCAGCCTGAGTTCCGAATGGGCAATGGCTCATAATATATAATTCCACCTTTGGCTTATCGGACTTTTTAACATTAGCTGGCGCGACTGGAGTAGTGGCTGCCGGAGTCGTTGCTGAAGCAGTCGTTGCGTCTGTAGGCATGGCCTGCGGGAAAAACATTGTGCCATCTTTAGTAATGTACGACTCAATGTTGTTATCACCAACCTTAACAGCCAACTTGTACAAAGTATCGCTGTAGTCAGTAACTTCAGTGATGTTTGCGGTTGTTCCGGAAACAAGCTGTTCATTAATGAATTTAGTTGCCCGTTCGCGAGCTTCATCTGGAGAAAGTTTACCGCCTCCCTTACCAAACAAATTAAGACCACCGCTAAAGTTAGCAACCGCCAATACAATAAGGATAATAGCGACTGCTCCTAAGCCGAGCATTAAATTTTTCTTATTATCCATCTTTGGCTTTGGAGCGTGATGTTCG
>CALMNI010000163.1 GCA_937868555.1 uncultured bacterium
GCATATATAATCATTATAATCTGTCCAAATATAGAAACGCTGTTTTTTTGTTTTTTTTTATTCTTCCGCTTTTATAATAATAGACAAGCGTTCAGATAATTGAACTGTTACCGTATCTTTGAAAAGAAAGGGAGTTGCCTTTATCCATGCCTCAGCATTTTTTTGTTGATCACTAAGGCGCCTGTGCTTATCATCAATTTTCAAAGAAAAATATTTCCAGTCAACTTTGAAGTATGGATGAAAGGCAAAACATAAGGGCAGTTTTTCCTGCTGTCGGCTTTTGACTCTTAATTCCTGTTTTAAGGAAAATTCAGTTCTATCCTCGTGCATTTCTTTTTCAAACACCTTATACGAAACCTTTACATCGTAATCTAATATATCCTGATTGATAGTGTCATGATATTGACAGAAATGATTATTTACCGCCGTATAGGGTCTATGAAAAGAATGGTTTCTTAAAAAACCATGTTGGGATAAATTATAAATATTCTCACCCTTAGGATTTCCAAATAGTGGAAAACAAATTGGCGAACCCCCCTCTTTTTTTATGTTGTCCTCCTATCGGGACCTTTTGGTCAGGAAAAAATATATTTCTTTTGTCTATTTTCCATTCAATCAACATCGCGCCTTTTGTACTAATTGCTGCGTGCGACCTACCATCCTTAGTTTTCAATACTTCTTTTGATTCTTTTTGTAAGTCTTTTAGGTTTTCTTTTGTTAATTTGCTAGTTCTCATTTTCTGGTTTTTAATTGGTTTTCTCTATTTTCCTTAAGAAAAACAAAGAAAACCAATCAAAACCAATACCTTATTATAGCATAGGTATATAAAAAAGTCAATATTTCTCCAACTTATTAATATTTTAACTCTTTTCTTATGCGACCCTTATGGGCATCCACTTCTATCATCTCTCCATCATGAAAGATCTGTGTTGTCCTTTTTGTTCCGACAATGCAGGGCTTATTCATTTCGCGCGCAATTATTGCCACATGCGAGGTAATGCCTCCCTGATCAGTTACAAACGCTGCCGCCCGCTGCATGGCGGCAATAAAATCAGGCGTAGTTTCAGGAGCAATTAAAATATCACCCAGGCGCACCCGCTTGCTCTCAGCAGCCGATACTACAATCCGTACCCTCCCCCGCGCATAACCTCGGCAGGCAACGGTGCCCTTCACTGTAATAAAATTTATATTTTTTGCAGATTCGGGTCGTTGAACTGCATGTTTGTTAACCATCTTTCCAAAACTAATTCTGATCTTGCCGTTCTCGGCTATACAGTTAAAATTTCCCGCATTAATTTTTCGTTTTATTTTTTTATTATCAAGCAAACTCTTTATTTCCGCATGTGTCAGTAATGATATTTCAGCAAACCGCAGCTTGTTTCTTTTTGCAAAAATTTTCATATCCTCTCGGTGCTGGAAAATAGCCTTATTCATTTCCTCAACCATGTTTGAGCGCAAAAAAGCCAAACGCTGTCCTATACGCATAAGGCGGAGAAGCTGTGTATCTTGTATGTTTATTTTTTCCTCTGTAAACCGCTTATTTCTCTTTTGCTTTTGCATAAGACGAAACGAACGCAAAACTTTTTCTCGTGTTAATAACGTACCGCCAAAAGCATGCGTTCCCACCCAGCGCCATTTTTCAACAAATGCATCGATGTCTTTCTTTTTTAATACTTCTAATTCAGCGGTATACTGCAGTAAAAGAGTTTTCTTTTTTGGCTGCAGACTTCGCAAGACAGATTCGCTGTCGAGCTTCTTTTGTCCACAGACTTCTCTAATCTTTTTTTCAAACCAGGGGTCGCAAAAGGTAATGAGCATCAGTCCTCCCAAAAAATTCGGCAAGCGGTCGAGAAAATCTGCGAAACTGTCGGCCGGTTGAACAAGCGCCTTAATTTCCGCGTCGCAATGCTGCGCTAATTTTTCCAACCACACCACGCCTTCTTTTTCTAAAAGATTTTCTAGGCGCTTAAAATCATTTTTTAAAAAATAATAACGACCACCTAGGCATTGCAGATCGCCGCTTAACAGTAATCCCATTTTTTTCGGGACTGAAGAAGTCATCGCTTCCTGCCATAGAGAAACCGTCAATATATTGGGATTCCAGGTTCCCCAATATAGCCACACATTCTCATGGCTATTATTCTTTTTCATATACCGAATACGTTCCATTAAATACTTTTCCATCTATAAGATACACTTCGCCTGATAGTTCTCCCCGTTCGGTTAAAGTATCGGCGAGCATACAGTCCGCTCCCCCCTTTTGTGGAAATCCCCAGGCCGAGAGTATTTCTATGGGCTGCCCATAGGGGTTTTTAACAGCCTTAATAAATCCCTTGGACGCATAGACGCCACTATCGTCTATCTTCTCATAACGTACGCGGAATTTCTCTCCAGAAATGATTTCTGTTTCGCCGCTTGGATTAATAATAACCCAATCGCCGCGACGGGCGATATTAAAAGTTTCAGTTTTGCCGTCGGGCAGAATGGTTGCCACTTTTTCTCGAGGTTTGGCGTAGCGAGCATGTATATAACCGAATTTCCGGTATACCGGCGAGCGTTCTAAAGCATCGCATATTTCGGGAGCGTTCCTATCAATGCTTTTATAAAGAGAGTCGTTCATATGTGGACCTGAGGGGACTCGAACCCCTCACCTCGGCAATGCGAATGCCGCGCTCTACCAGATGAGCTACAGGCCCACAGTGCCATTTCGAATCCGCCATTGGCGGATGAGGAATCTTAAGATTTCTCAGTCGCTACGCTCCTTCGAAATGACATATTCTATTTATTTTTTCTTCAACTCAACTTTTTCAATTGTAATATCTTTAACCGGATGATCGTTAGAATCGGTTTCAGCTTGTTCTATTTTCGCAACAACATCCATACCGGCAACAACATGTCCAAAATTTGTATGCTTGCCATCAAGCCACGAAGTTTCGGGAGCGGTTACAATAAAAAACTGCGAACCGTTTGTGCTCGGACCGGCATTAGCCATAGCCAATGAACCGCGAACAAGCTTATGGGAATTAAATTCATCAGCGAATTGGTACCCAGGGCCGCCCGTACCATGCGTTGAACGATCAGCATTCTTTGAATTCGGATCGCCGCCTTGAATCATAAAATCTTTAATGACGCGATGAAACAATGTTCCATTGTAAAAGCCTTTTTGCGCGAGTGTCAAAAAATTAGCAACCGTTACTGGCGATTCGGGGTAAAATTCAACTTCAATAGATCCATAGTTAGTAACCAATGTTGCGCCGGAATACTCATTGGCAAGTTCTTGATTAATTTGTTCGGGAACATTCATAGGGGTTGTTGCAGCAGTGTCGCTGGAGCCCGATGCTTGGGGCTCGGCAGTTTCATTGCCATAATAATAAGTTGCTTGTTTCTGGCTACATCCTGCCAAAACAAGCAAAAAAAGTAAAGCGGGAATAATCTTTTTCATATGGTTATGATACATAATAATCTTTTTTAATTTCCTTATCTTCTTCGGCGCGCTTTTCCTCAATTATCTCTTTTGCCTTATCACGCAATTCCGTAAGCTCCAATTCGTTTAACTCCCGGCAGCGACGCTCAAGATACTCGTAATTATTTAATGCCGGATCTTCAATCACTTCTGAAAGCAATACATCAAGAATAGCGCCAATTTTAGGCCCCGGCGACATATTGAGAACCTTCATTATATCATCGCCTTTAAGCTTTAGCATTTTGACGGACACGGGGTCATGCCGCACCTTTTCCATCATGTATTGCAAGTGACGAAGCTTATAGGGCATTGCTTTAGCCACCCCGGAGCCCAAGCGGTCTGCTACCCGCAAATCAATTAAATCAGACAGATTACCTTCGCCTACTTTACGAATAAGCCGGCGTACTGAAGCAGCCGTTACTTCATCGACATTATAATAGAACATATGATTCCTGACTAAGGCGACAATACGTTCAATATCAGCGCTAGAAAATTTTAAACGGGTTAAAATCTTTTGTACCATTTTCGCACCGACCATTTCATGGTTGTAAAACGTAGCAGTACCATTTGTTATTTTCTTGGTACGAGCCTTTCCAATATCATGAAGTAAAGCAGCCAAACGAACCTGCCACTGCGTATTTGGACAATGCTTAAGCGACGAAAGATTGTGCTCAAAAACCGTAGAGGTGTGATGATGGTTTTGAGCCATGCCTATCCCCTCCTCAAGCTCGGGGATAATATAGTTAAGCAATTTTGTTTCTTGCAGTTTACGAACTCCTTCAGCTGGATAATCGGATGATAAAATCTTAATAAGCTCATCGCGAATGCGTTCATTCGCAACGAACTTTACCGTACCGGCAAGTTTTTGTATCCCACGCTCGGTTTTTGGCTCAATAGAAAAACGCAGCTGCGCATAAAAACGTACTGCTCGCAACATGCGCAAGGCATCTTCTTTAAAACGATCTTCGGGTTCGCCAACAGTTCTAATAATTTTATGCTTAATGTCTTTTTCTCCGCCGAAAAAATCAACTAGTTTCAAATCGAGGGACATGGCAAGGGCGTTTATCGTAAAATCGCGGCGCGCCAAATCATTTTCAAGCTTGTCTTCAAAAACAACCTCATCCGGACGACGGTGGTCGCTATAACCCTGTTCACTACGATAGGTAGTTATTTCAATAACATCACTCAGTTCACCGTCAGCAGTGCGTATGGGCACTATAACCGTTCCAAAACGATTTTCGTACTTTCCGTCAGGAATAATTCGCAGAATATCATCGGGACGAGCATTAGTCGTTATATCCCAATCCTTAGGCTCTTTTCCTAACAGCCAATCTCGGACAGAGCCACCGACGACGTAAGCCTCAAAACCCGCCGTAGTAAGGCGGGTTAACAATTCCTGAACGGAAGGGATAATATGTAACTTATCTGCCGGCATAAAGGTATGTTGATAAGGAAGTGACCTTGCCATTAGTAATAGGGATACCTTCTTTTCGCAACAAGGCACTCTTTTTTGCGGTCCCGGAAGCAAAGCCGCCGATCACGCCATCAGATCGAACAACACGGTGGCAGGGAACTACAGGCGCAAAAGGATTTTTATTAAGAGCATTTCCAACCGCTCGCGCTGACCGCGGATTGCCGATAAGCCGCGCTATGAGCGCGTAAGTGCTGATTTTACCCTTAGGGATACGTTTTGTCGCCCGCCACACTTTTTCATTAAAAGAAAGCGGGGTTTGTCTAAAAGCCATGTTATTTCAAAAGTCCGGCAGGAAGAATATCCCCGTATCCCTCCTTAAATGAGCTTAATAAATCCGGTAAATAAAGCCAAGCAGCGATGATAGGAATGACCACGAGGGCAACTTTTACAAGGTCCATGACCCGCACCCACCGTATATATTTAACAGTTTTAGCCGATAAATCGCGTACTTCGCGCGTTAGCGCCAAGTTTTCCTCCAATAATTTTTTTATTTCTTCGTCAGTCATACAATGGCTAAGATTAGTCTATTTTATTACACTTGCAGTGTACATCAAGATTTTTAGGCTGGCAATATGACAAAATGCAAAATAAAAACCGTCCCGGTTTTTAGCCTGAACGGCGTTTATCGCTAACCGTTAATAATAAATAAAGAACTACTAAGGGCTAGACAAGCATGGGAACCACGATTAAGGGACTCGCCGCCATATCAGTTTTTCTTGCCGGACTTTACTAATTTATTCAACTCCCGTTTAAAACTTTGTACATCTTTGAAAGATTCATACACCGAAGCAAAACGAATATACGCAACCTGATCAGTCTTCTTTAATTGCTTCATAACGATTTGCCCTATCTGATCAGAGAGAATTTCGTTTTTGCGCATTGCCTGCAAGTCTCTTTCAATAAGGCTTACTAAGCGCTTGAATTTCTCTTCAGTAATAGGGCGCTTTTCAAGCGCTCGCTTCAGGCCTTTAATCATCTTATCGCGAGAGTAATTCTCTTTTCGGCCGTCCCGTTTAACAATCGTCAAATCGAGTATTTCAACTTCCTCGTACGTTGAAAAACGATAGCCACATTTAAGGCATTCGCGACGGCGACGGATGGATAATCCATCGGCAGCAACGCGCGAATCAACCACTTTAGTATCTTGGAAATAGCAGACCGGACATTTCATAATAAACAAAAAACATCCATGGCGGACATTAAGACCGCGTAAGGATGTTTTGGTTTTGGGATAAAGTTTTCACGTCTGTTTTTGAGATACCACCTATAGTGGTTGCGATTCAATCCTAGCACATTATAGAGAAATGTCAAGAAAAAATATGTTCTATAGTACTCGCAGGGGGCTCTATGATATACTTGAGCTATGATTGGCCATCTTATCTATAACCACGAGCATATTCTTGACTGCCAAGTCCAGCAAGAACTATCTAAAAATCTCTATTCTAAAACACTAGGAGAAGTTTTTCTTGTGCATGCTTATAACGGAACAAAAAAATCCTATTGCCCCTATCTTGAAGACAAATGTATATTTCTTAAAAACCGCGGTCATTTTCAAGGCGCCGCTGATCTCATCAACGCCGGCCTTGAATATTTTACAGCGCACAAAATTCCGGGTCTCCGCTATGTCATCGTAACAGCGGCCGATACATGGCTTATTAAACCTGAGGTAATAAAGAAAATAATAACTCGCATGGCCAAAGAAAAACGAGTACTGGCAGCCAGCTCATGGGGGCGAGGCAAACCGAACGAACGACCCATAGGTTTTTCAACTGATTTTTTTATCATTGATATTGAGTGGAACCGCACGCACAAGCTCTTCCCTCTTAACTACGAATTATTTATTAAAAAAACAGAGGATCTTTTTGCTCTCTTATATGCCCTGCCTGGTCTTGAAATGGCCGTACAATTTAACTTTCAAAAAATATTCACTCGCCTTTATTCCGACAATGACACCTGGCGCCAGCGCAACCAAGCCTTACTGCGCCTAACTGAGCGCGAACCTGTCCATAATACCAAGGGATCGCGACGAGAGAATTGGCCCAGTCTTGGACTCTATACCACTCCCCTTTCCAAAGAAAAACGTATAGCCCTCAAAAAACTAAAAACAAGAATAGGCCATTACGCGGAGATATTTATTCAGAACAAAAAAACGACCCCCTGAGGGGTCGCTTTATATTTATACTTCCCTAGCCCTTAAGCGAAGGATTACATCATTTTCTTGCGGATAAAGGTTGGGATGGAAAGCTCATCGTCTTCCTCTTCATCAGCGCTTGGCTTTTTAGCTGCTGGTTCAGCTTGCGCCATCTTCAATGGCGAAGGCTTAGACTTAGAGGCTGCTAAATGCCGCTCTTGGTCATCTTCAATATACGGAGTTGGACTATAGGTTCGTTCCGGCGTCGTTGAAATAGAAGGAGGAGTGCCTACCGGACGCTTGCCATTAAAGCCAGTGGCAACAACTGTAATCTTAATATCGTCTTTATATTTAGGATCAATAACGGCTCCGAAAATAATCTTGGCGTCATCATCAGCCGAGGAAGTAATAATCTTTGCTGCTTCGTTAACTTCATGCATGCTGAGGCTAGCACCGCCGACAATCGTAAAGAGAATACCCCGGGCGCCTTCAATGGACATTTCAAGCAAGGGGGAATTAATGGCCATTTTAGCGGCCTCAATCGCCTTATTATCACCCGAGGCCTGCCCAATACCCATTAAGGCGGAACCGGCACCCGACATAACTGCTTTGACATCGTTAAAGTCGACGTTGATTAAACCTGGAATAGTAATCAATTCAGAAATGCCTTGGACACCTTGGCGCAATACTTCATCCACCACCATAAAGGCATCGAGGATAGAAGTCTTTTTTTCAATAACCTGTAAAATCTTGTCATTAGGAATCGTAATAATCGTATCAACCTTATCAGTCAATTCAGAAAGCCCTCGTTCAGAAATTTGCTTGCGCTGGGCGCCTTCAAATGAAAACGGTTTTGTAACAACTGCAACTGTCAAGGCGCCAATGTCGCGGGCTAATTCTGCGACAACGGGACCAGCGCCGGTTCCAGTTCCGCCGCCTAAGCCGCACGTAACAAAGACCATATTGGCATCTTTGAGCGCATCGCGAATTTCGTTCTGCGCTTCTTCGGCCGCCTGCCGTCCTAAATCAGGATTCATACCGGCTCCTAATCCGCGGGTAATGTTTTTACCGATGTGAATTTTCTTTGTAGCCTTATTATAATGAAGCGCTTGGACATCGGTATTAACAGCGACAAATTCGACGCCTTTAATACCGGAATCTATCATGCGGTTAAGCGCGCTTCCGCCGGAACCGCCAACGCCAACGACCTTAATCTTGGCGAAACTTTCAATCATGGGTTTGACTTCTGCCATATATGTATTAGATATAAAAAAATCCGTCTGTTCTAAATTATAGAACGCACGGCCAGAAATAGCAAGCAAAGTGAACACTTTTTGTGTTCAGATGCATTATGGCTTTAAAGCAGAGAAAATACTGCGCACTTTATCAAATACTTTGCGCAAAGGCAATCCGCTCATCCCGCCGCGGGGCGCCTGGCCTTTGCTTAATTGTTCGCCCCATGAAGCAAGGCCTAGGGCAGTTAAGTATTCAAGATCATTTACCTTATCCACCACAGTTGCAACTGTGCGATTAGCTCCTAAAGAAGCAGGCAAACGGAGTTTCTTTTTTGCCACATCAACAATATCAGCTAAGCGGGATCCCCCGCCAAGCAGGCACACGCCCGCCGGCAGCATTCCCGAGCGATCAATTTTTTTCAGCTCAGAATCTATTTTTTCAAAAATTTCTTCAACACGTGCTTCAATTATTTCAGCTACATATCGTTGTGAAATCACCGTAATTTCATCGGTAAGATTTTCTTCCTGCACAAGGTCGCTAATATCAATTTCATCCTTCTTGTTGAACTGCTCGGCTTTTGCGCTGCCATAACGAATCTTAATCTTCTCAGCCAGGTTAATAGGACAGCGTAAGCCGATAGCAATATCAGAAGTTATATGAGAAGAGCCGATGGGCAAAACTGCAGCATGCAGCAATTCACCCTCTTCAAAGACGGCCAAACTTGTAGTCGCTGCGCCAATATTTACAACGGCTGTCCCGATTTCTTTTTGCTTCGCTGAAACAACGACAGAAGCCGCGGCCAAAGGCGAAAAAACAAGATCATCAATATTAAGGCCGGTATGATAAATAGCCTTGGTAAGATTCTTTATCTGGCTCGTTAAATTTTGGATAATAAGAGTTACTACTTCCAAGCGAATGCCGGTCATCCCCACGGGATTTTTTATATCCTCTTGGCTGTCGACAATAAATTTAGATGGAATGACGTGCAAAATTTCATAGTTCGGCGGAACAGCAAGAGCCTGCGCTGCTTCAATAACGCGATTAACGTCTTCAGTGTTGATTTCACTATCCGAACGGCTAACAGCAACCACTCCGCGGCTTGACTGGCATTTTAAGTTAGGTCCGTTAATACCCACCCAGGCAGAAATAATAGGCGTACCCAAAAGACGCTCAGCTTTCTCAAGGACAGCAGAAATAGAGGCGGTAGTATCTTCAATGCTATTGATAATCCCCTTGTTAACTCCTTCAGAAGGGACTGAGACAGCACCAATGATTTGCAGTTTGCCGCCGTTTTCCGTTTCAACTCGCTGTCCAATAACTAAGCGAGTTTCAAAGGATCCGATATCAAGTCCGGCAATAATATTTTCTTTCATAGGTAAACAAAATGTGGTGGAATGGATTAATTATATCAGACTTAGCCTATGCTTGCCAACTAATAAGTTGCCACAACGGGGGCAAAAGAAGGCAACAAGCAACAACGAGCGAGCTCAAAGCAGCCACTAACACTGCCGCCGAGCTTATATCCTTGACTTCCTTTACGTATTGGTCGAGCCGAGGCTTCAATAAATCGCTAATATTCTCAATCATCGTATTGATAAGCTCTAGAGTAAGAACAAACCCGCATGTCAGTCCAAGAATAGCAAAACGCAAGCTGCCTAGACGCAACACAAGGGCCAATACTAATACAAGAACTGTTGCCAAAACCTCTATACGAAAGTTTGTCTCTTCGCGCCAGGCCTTTAAAAGCCCGCGTCCAGCATATCTAAAGCTTTTTCCTAGTCTAGAAATTATCATAATCTGACTGTTTTAATTATAGCCATCCCAAGACGCTCCATTAGAACCCTGCCCTCTTCGCTTTCATCCTCATACCCCAACAAATGCAAAGTGCCATGTATGGTGATAAAAGCTAATTCATACCGATACGAAGGGGCAAAAAGCTTAGCTTGCTTCCTAATGGTGTTGCAATTAATAAACAACTCTCCTAAAAACCCGGTTTCTGGGATTTCGGACTCAGCCTCGCAAAAAGATAGAACATCTGTTACGCGATCCTTGCCTCTATAATTCCGATTCAAAGTTCTCATACGCTGATCCCCAATAGCAACCACTGAAATATCTCCCCTTTTTTTCATTTTTTTTAGAAATAATATCAATTTCGCAATACTTTGTTTTCCAATTGCGATCAAGTATTTCGTGTCCACGGCGTGCTAGTTCTTGGGCGGCAACTTCTTAACTTGCGTGACCAATT
>CALMNI010000164.1 GCA_937868555.1 uncultured bacterium
GGCAGGCCCTCAGCAATGTGATTAACGGCAAGGCGGGGATTTCCGCCGAAATGGCGACGCGGCTTTCCCAAGCGTTTGGCGGGACCGCTGAGGTCTGGTTACGGATGCAGGTCGCCTACGATCTCGCGCAGGTGCAACAGAAGAATATCCACGTTGCGCGCTTCGAGCCCGCATAGGGGAATAATGAGCGGAACCATCACCAAAATCGGTATGAAGCCCGCCCATCCGGGGAGTTTCATCCGCACCGAGATTCTGGACGAACTGGGTTTGTCGATTGCCCGCGCCGCCGAAATTCTCGGCGTGTGCCGCGCGGCACTGTCCGATTTGGTCAACGAAAAAGCGGCGTTGACGCCGGAAATGGCGCTGCGAGTTGAGATGGCCTTTGGTGTTTCGATGGATACCCTGCTGCGAATGCAGGCAGGATATGACAGCTATATCGTTCGGCAGCGGCAAGGGGAAATCAAGGTGCGGAAGTATGAACCGGCGTGAAATCCTAACCGATAGCGGCAAATCGCAAGAGGCTGACTTGCTTGCAACGCTTGAAAAGATTAGCTGTGCTGCTCAAAAACACGATGAGGGAAAAGGGATTCCCGTTGACGCGTTCTTTCACGCGTTCAAGAAAAAATACGGTCTGAGGCGCGATGCAGTGCAGGGCTGAAAATCAGATGACAGTGCAATAAAGCGCTTCTGGAATTTTTTATTTTTTCCTACCGCCAGAGCTTTTCAAACCGGGCCGGATTGGCGGCGGTGTAGCGGACGGTATGCTGAATGTTGCGATGCCCCAGATAGTCTTGAATGAGCCTTGTATCTGCCCCCTGATCGGCCAGGGCGAAGCCGCAGGCATGGCGGAGCATGTGGGGATGGGCGGGCAGGGGGAGCCCGGCCAACTTCCCGTAGTGGCGCACGGCGGCCCAGACGGTGCGGCGATTGAGCGGCGCGCGGCGTTCGCTGACGAAGAAGGACTCCCCCGGCGGAGCCATCGCCGCCCGTGCCTTCAGCCACGCCTTGATGAGCCGGATTTCATCACCTCGCAGCGGGTGCGTGGTCGAAAGCCCTTTCTTGAGCCGGGCGACGTGGAGGCACCGGCTTTCGACATCGACTTGCGAAAGCTGGAGGCCGCAGGCTTCCGACACCCGCAAGCCATGGCGGAACAGCAGCAGCAACAGGCAGCGGTCGCGGGCCTCGTGCCGTGCCCCCTTGACGGCGTCCAGCAGGCGGTCCACCTCGCGGGCGGTCAAGTGTTTGCGCTCATCCATCATTTTGTCCCATGTGGGGGTTTTCGGCCTCTTGCGAATTCAAGGGCTTGCGGCGGTTCGCCCCGTCAACATAGGACAGAATGACACATTTTGTCCATAATATGGTGCAAGTAGTCTCCTGTCTGAAGTGCAACCAAACATCAGGGTAGCATCCAGAGAGGATGCCAGTCTGCGGTTGATGATTACAATTATGTTTTCTCTATAAGAAGGGCTGTGATGAGCAAGAAAAGAACTGGTGAAGTAAATCAGAACAGCATTGATCCAAAACTACGTGATCGTATTAATAAAGAAATTGTAAAGGATATTCCGGGTTTTATGGATCGTCTTTTTGGTGTAGGAGAGTGGTTTTATGATGAGTTAGAGGATCTCTATATCGCTAAAGATAAAAATTATAATGGTAAAGGCTTTGGCTTTATTGCAGTTAAGCCTGATGGTACTTATTTCAAAGGGGTTAGACCAGATAGCGTAATACAGTAATTTTAACCACCCTTTTGTCGCTTTCCAGCCTCAAGCGGAACAAGAACTTAGAAAGCGGTGGACAACCGCGCAAAAGGGAACCCTTTCACGCGGTTGTCTAAAGAATTCTTAGGCAGCTTCGTTGGCTATCGTGGAAAATGCTTTGTTCGATTTTCCATTGACGACCTTACCATATGTTATGTTTATAACAGCGAATATCAAAGCACCAATCCCGACGGACAAAACACACCAAAAACCAATCCAAACAGGATCATTTGTATAAATATCTTCAAGAAATGGATACTTAGAGCGACCAGATGTTAGATAGAATGCCCCTAATCCGAAATAAATAGCCCCAGCTAATGCTGCAATGAAACGCGGCAATAATGCAATAACAGTTATGCAGATTGCTAGGCTAATGATAAACGTCGTAATTCCAGCTATCCAACAGAATAAAATATGCCAATGCAAAACTACATAAGAATAATGCCAAACGCGCCATCCTAAAGCTATGAATGGGGCGAAAGGTATTGAAAGAAGCAGTAAGGGTAAGAATGCTCCTGCCCCCTTACCATTCTCTTCATAAACCATAACAGTTTGCATTTTTTATCCATCTTTTTAAGATTTCGCGGGGCTTCAAGCTTATAGAACAAATAAGGCGACTTTGTGGCCCCTATAAATGGGGAAACAGCTCACCTTAGGTTATTCGCTCAGGGCGAGCCGTTTTTATCATTTTACGGATTCTCGCGAGCGGCTTTCTTGCGGCAAAAGGCGATAAAGGCCGCATCCGGTTTTTGCGGTATTCCCTTCTTTTCGATCCATTCGCGCCATTGTCGTTCCAGTTCGTACACGTCCCAGCCCGGCGCGGCTTTTCTCGCCATTTCGTAGGTTGAGGTCCGCAGGTGCGGCCCGGTGTTCCCTTCATAGATTGGCAACGGCAGCAACAGCGGTTCCGGCGCGGGCGGATTTTTGAGCCGGGGAAGCGCGGGCGGCAGTTGCGCGACATGCGGCTTGCTGGGTTTGAGCAGCAAGCCCCGTTCTCCCTCCTCGACATTGGCTTCCGGGTAGCGCACAAGGACGGCCCGGAGGTGTTTAAGGAAGTTAATTTTGAAGTCTATGATGCGTTCATAGTCCGCGCCGAACTGCATTTGCAGGGCAGCCCAAGGAATTTCCGTGGGCTTGCGCAGGTAGGACATGCGATAGGTCAGCCAGCAATAAATATCCAAGGCCAAGGGCGACCGCTTGAGCGCCTTGAGCGCCCGCATATCCACCGGAACCGGGCTGTTAATCGCCTCTTCAAAAAACTTTTTGCCCAGTTCGATGGTTGATTTCCACAGCGGCGCTTGATCGGGTGCTTTCGGATTCCACCACAAACGCGCTTCCTCAACAATCTGCACGTTGAAGATTCCCGTCTTCTCTTTGTCATCGTACAAGCAGGAAATTGAGGCCGAAAAAAGCCGGGTCATCTGGTCGCGCAACCGCGTGATGCTTCCCCATCGGCCCCCCGTGGGCGTCAGGTCCAGTTCTGCCATGAAGGCCGACAGGGACGGCCCGAGTTCCAGAACCGGGGATTTCGTGCGCACCGCTTCCGTTGTTACCCACGACACCAGCAGACGGGGAACCGAGCCATAGGGCAATCCTACGTCTGGATGAGCCAGCATTGCCAGACTGAAAGACCCGTTTTGCCGCTTGAAGACGGGAGCTTGAATTCTCCGGTGTGGCATGGTGGCTTGGGTCAAAGCACGGGCCATGAAGCGGACGG
>CALMNI010000165.1 GCA_937868555.1 uncultured bacterium
GCATTAGCGCTGGCGAAGAAGGCAGTCTTGATCTTGCCGGGGTGCTGGCCGATGCTATTAACCGTGGAATCATTTATTGCTTTGCGTCAGCTACTGATGAAAACTATGCGAAGTACGTTGAAAAAACGCCCTTAGGCAGCGCCCTTCAATTAATTGAGGTCAAAGAACCGGATGCCAATGAAGCGATTTTAATGGTTGAGAGTAAAATCGGCGGCATTGAAGGGCGTTACGGAGTTTATTTTTCATATAATGCTTTAGCGGAAGTTGTAAATTTAAGCGCTCGCTATATTCATGATACATATTTGCCTGCCAAGGCCGTTCAAATTCTTGAATCAGTAGCAGTTACGGTTTCCCGCCGAGAAAATAAAGTAGTAGACAGGGAGGCGATCGCTGCTGTTATCACTGAGGTAACGCATATTCCTGTTACTAAATTAACTGACAACGAAAGCAAAAGCCTCCTTAATCTTGAAGATCGAATTCATGAGCGTATGATAGGTCAAAGTGAGGCAGTAACTATGGTCGCCGCCTCATTGCGCCGCGCCCGCGTCGAGCTTCGCGAAAGCAAGCGTCCTATCGCCAATTTCTTATTTTTGGGACCGACTGGTGTTGGTAAAACAGAACTTGCAAAAACTGTTGCTGAGGTATATTTCGGCCGCGAAGATTATATGATTCGCTTAGACATGAGCGAATACCAAAATGAAGACAGCGTAAATAAAATGATAGGTTCTCCCGAAGGGCTCCTTGGCTATCTTACCGAAGCAGTGCGTAAGATGCCTTTTTCTCTTATTTTGCTTGATGAAATAGAAAAAGCCCATCCGGATATTCTTAACCTTTTCCTACAAGTAATGGATGATGGTCGTTTAACCGACGGCCAAGGCCGAACCATTGACTTTACTAATTCTATTCTAATCGCAACATCCAACGTCGGTTCAGCGCTCATCCAAGAAAAAGTTAGAGAGGGAATCTCGCTTGATACGCTTAAGCAACAGCTTATTGACCAAGAATTAGTGAAAGCAATGCGTCCGGAATTAATCAACCGCTTTGACGGGGTTATTATCTTTAAACCACTTGACGAGGAGGCAGTAGTTGCCATTGCCCGGCTTATGCTTAAAAAAATTCAAAAAATGGTTGAGGGCAAAGGCTATGCCTTTTCTATTTCCGATGCCGCCGTGGCTGCATTAGCAAAACTCGGTTTTCAACCAGAATTCGGCGCCCGTCCATTGCGGCGTTTACTGCAAGAACGGGTTGAAGATGCCATTGCCACAAAAATTCTTGAAGGCGATTTAAAGCGCCGCGATACCATTATTATTGGCGATGATTTAAGCATTAGTGTTGCAAAAGCGCCTGAACTATAATATGCATTATCTTTATTTCTTTGCCGGTACATTCATCGCTTCATGGCTCATTACTCTCTTAATAAAAAAGATTGCGGTTCACTACGGCATTCTTGATTATCCGGGTGAGGAAAGAAAGATCCATTCAGTCGCCACTCCCTTGCTTGGAGGAGCGGCTATTTTTATTAGTTTCTGTATTGCCCTCATTGTCGGCAATACATATATATTATCCGGCAGTCTTCAGTGGCATCACTGGATTGGCGTTCTAATGGGATCCTTAATTTTAATGATAGGCGGTGCTCTTGATGACATTAAACGCTTAAAGCCAGGCACCCAGCTTATTTTTCCTGTTCTCGCCGCTTTGGCGGTTGTTGGCGGGGGAGTAGGTATTGAAAAAATAACTGACCCAAGCGGCGGCTTTTTATATTTAAGTTCACTGACAGCGCCCTTTACGATAGTTTGGCTCATAGGCATGAGCTATACGACAAAGCTCCTTGATGGCATTGACGGTCTTGTTAGCTCAATAGGTCTTGTAGGGAGTTTGGTTATTTTCCTTTTTACGCTTACAACGCGCTGGTATCAGCCGGACATTGCCTTTGCCGCCCTTATGCTGGCGGCTGCCTGCTGCGGCTTTCTCGTCTTGAACTGGCATCCAGCAAAAATATTTCTTGGCGATGGGGGTTCGCTCTTTATTGGTTTTATGCTCGGCGTACTTTCTATAATTTCCGGCGGAAAAATTGCTATTGCCTTGTTAATAATGGGTGTCCCTATTCTTGATGTCGCCTGGACAATTCTACGCCGCCTGCTTAAAGGCAAAAATCCATTTAAATCAGCCGATAGGCAGCATCTTCATTTCCGCTTATTAGATGCCGGCTTAGGCCAGCGCGCCACAGTTTTGGTATTTTGCTTAACATCGGCTATTTTTGGACTAAGCGGTCTTTTTCTGCAAAGCAAAGGCAAAGTATATAGCTTAGTGGCCCTAACCATAGTAATGCTTGCCATAATTACGCTTTTTGCCTTTCTTGACAATCGCAAAAAAACGAGTTAAGATAAAGTCTACTTTTACACAAAACTTGAATCATTTTATTTTTTTATGAAATTAGCAATTATCAAAACCGGCGGCAAGCAATACAAGGTCAAGGAAAATGACATTGTTTCCATTGAAAAGCTCAACGGTGAAGAAGGCGAAAAAGTAGCTTTCGAGACCTTAATGACCTTTGAAGATGAGGGCGCCATTACTCTAGGGACTCCTTCGCTCGGCGAACAAGTCGAAGCAGAAATTCAAAGCACTGCCAAAGGTAAAAAAGTAAGCGTTGTTAAGTTTAAGAACAAAACTCGCTACCGCCGTAATGTCGGTCATCGTCAAACAATGACCAAGGTAAAGATTACGAAAATTTCCTAAATTTTCACTCAAAGAAACGTCCCGTATGGGGCGTTTTTTGTTTGACAAATTATTATTTTTTAAATGAAACAACTTTGCTTTGTT
>CALMNI010000166.1 GCA_937868555.1 uncultured bacterium
CCCACGTTAAGGGGAAAAGGTACGTAACGAGGTTATACTCAGCCAAAGCAATAATACTTAAGCCATGCCGAAAAATAGTAATAACAAAAAATGACAGTGTTTCTGAATAGGGATCATGCCATGATTTTCTAATCGTCGGAATAAAAGCGAGCATATCAATGGCGGAAAGAAGCGCCATTGAAAGAACCGGTTGTTTAATGACAAGCCAAAGCGGAATGGCAGCCAATGCAAAAACTAAAAATACTACATCAATTTTTTTTATGTGCTTGTCTCCTTCTCTAAAACTCTTAGCGCAAATAAAAAAAGATAATATTGCTAACGCCAGGGTAACGTAAGAACCAAAACCGGCACCGGCGCTTAGCTGTAAGGCGAAAATAATCGCCGTTAAAATTCCCCAAATGAACCATGAGAAAACATGCGGCTTTGTTTTTCCAGCAAAAGTGTCTTTGAGATACGGTACATAGCCAGCAACCGTTAGTATAACGGCTGCAATAGTAAACAATAATTTATAATTCTCCATTCTAAAGACCAGAAAGATATAAAGTATTAACCTGAGCGGGCGTTAAAGCTGAAGTATAGATGCGCATCTCATCAAAAGTTCCATCGGTATAACGCGATTGGCGAGTTGGGGTTTGTCCCGAGGGCCAGGCATCGCCCCAAATTGCCGTGCCGGCGATCATGCTTGGACCGGCCGCCTTAGAGGCTAACAATGATCCATCAACATATAATTTCAATGTCGTTCCATCCGAAGTTAGCACTATATGGTAATAAGTTCCAATTTCTGGGCTCAATGAAGTCGAAAGCAAGCTGCCATTCCAGACATGAAGAAAATACTTTGATTCATCTTGATTCCACAATAAAGAAATACCAACCTTATCTTCAGCCGAATCAAAAAGCTGGCGCTCCGGTCCGTATGTTTCTTCTTCCGGCTCACGTAAGGCATTTGCCTTAAACCAAAATGCGACTGTATACGTAGATGAACCTTGTGGAACATTAACAGAAAGAGATTGCCCGATTGAAGAATCTAGGGTGACACAAGATCCTTCTATGCAATTTGCCGTATCGCTTTCAATAGCCGGTTCTCCGTAAAAAGATAAGTTTTGGCTTGAAGTTTCGCTTTGTGCCAAGGTGTCGCCGCTTCCATTTAAACGCCATACCCCCACTGAAGCGGCGTTAGGAGCTTTTGCTAAACCGCGCGGGCTAGCGACTATAATTTCCGAACCTTTCTCGCCTTTTCCTATGCACGTAGAAAGAATATACGAAGCGCCTCCGGAAATTGATTTGTACGAATAGTCTCTATTAAGACAGCCATTGTCATTATAAGGCAAAGCATTGCTTGGTATCGTATCTAAATATTTTGCCCCACCGGCGGGAGAAACTAAAGCACTTCCCGGAGTAATAAAGGTAGGATAAAAGCTATTCCTTTCATAATATTGAGATAAAGCTGTTTGCAGTGTATGAACATCGGAAAGACGCTTTGCGTCCCGGCTCGCAACCCTCACTGGCCGCAAGCTATAAAAAGCGACTAAGGATAAGGTCACAACGATAACAACAACCACTGAAACTTCAATAAGAGTAAAACCTCTCCGCGAACTTGGTGCCAAAGTCATATATTTATTTTGAAATTTAACTTATACCATAAGTATAAAATATTCTAAGAAATTCCACTAGTTATTTCATATTTTATTGACAATATAATAAAAATATGCTAATATAGTATTTATTATTATCTATATATTAAACTGTATGTTTCGCATATTCTTAGCTCTAAACATATTCACT
>CALMNI010000167.1 GCA_937868555.1 uncultured bacterium
GGAGCTCCCGCCGCTAATAAGGTCGCTCCCATTGAAGCAGCCATTCCTACGCAAATTGTTGAAACATCCGCCTTCACATACTGCATCGTATCGTAAATTGCCAAGCCGGCGGTTACAGATCCGCCAGGGGAATTGATATAAAATTTTATATCCTTATCCTTGCTTTCTGCATCTAAAAATAGAAACTGTGCAATAACAATGTTTGCTACATGATCTGTTACTGGTTCGCCAAGAAAAATAATGCGGTCTTTTAAAAGACGAGAGTAAATATCGTAGGCTCTTTCATATTGTCCGGATTTTTCTATCACTGTTGGGATAAGTGGCATAAATATGTTCTAACATTAAAGTAAATAAGCTACAAAGGCACGACAAGCACTAGCACTATAGCAAGAAAGATGACTTTTTTCAAGCCAAACCTATTTAAAATTTTCTTTCCCTGCCGACGATTACGGAAAGGGCTTGCGGCAAAACAGTAATCTCGCGCACTCCTTCAACTTCCAATCCCCCATCTAATACTGCCTTATATGGCCCGGACATAAATTCTACTCGCTTACAGATGAATGATGACTGTGAAATATCTTTTTTTAAAAATCCGCTTTCAGTTTTTAAAATATAGGCGTTTAAACGTCCATCCTCAGGCGTTGCCACTGGACCACGATATCCGTAATCATCAGGCAACACATTTACTACTTGAATCTCAGCGATGCCAGTGGAACGAGCTACAACACCATCATCAATTTTAATAACTGGATCCACGGCGGTTATCGTAGCTTCACTAATAAAAACCGGCGCTCCAGAAACTCTGCCTAAATCAATTCTCACAATGCGCCGAGCCGCTAATGTTCTACAAGCGTTCTCTGAGTTTATTCCAAGCGCTGAGGCTGAAACAACATTATCAGTTACTGGGATAATGGCCAAAGGAACAGTGCTCTCAGCCATTAAACCAGCGACTCGTGTTATAAGTCCATCTCCCCCTACTACTACAATAGTTTTAGCCGCCTTTCGCAATTCATCTTTTATAATGTCATCAACACGCGTCATTGGAGCTAACCTATATATTTTACCGCCTAGACCAAGGTCAGTAAGACGCGTTTCTAACCTAGCTAATGTTTTTTGATAACGTGATGCCGTCAGGGTATGTTCGTAAATATATACGTTATTCATTTTCGTTTACGGGCGTTGTTTTTGCTGTCTTTGAAGAACGATTTTCCGCGGCAACAGAACATTTGCCTTTAATAATAGCTCCTCGACTAATTTGCAAACTGCCTACTTCTATATCGCCAATTATTTTTGCCGAGGCTGTAAGTTCTAAATATCCTTCAACTTTTATATTTCCACGAATCTCTCCGGCAACCTTTCCCTCCTTTGCGCTAACATCGGCCACGACAGTGGCTCCCTCGCCTATTTCTAAAAAACCAGCCGTAGATACCATGCCTTTCACTTCTCCTTCGATAATAATCCCCCCTTGGCAAACAAAATTACCTTCGATTTTAACCGAAGATCCAATTATTGTTTCAACGCCCTCCTTGCCAACTCCCAAT
>CALMNI010000168.1 GCA_937868555.1 uncultured bacterium
TCCTCAAAGGGCCTCTTGCAGCTCTAAATCTCTAATGAGCCGGCCGCAGAACAAGTTCCTTGTTTCTAGACCGGATACAACCCACCAGCTTCCGCTTCCGGGCGGGCCAGAGCGCTTTTCGCGATCACACCCAACAATACCCGGCTCTCCAGGGTCAGATCCGCCACAAGTCGTTCAAATTGTTTTGGCTTCTGTTAAAACTCCTTCAGTAGCTTCAGTTCGGAAACATCCATCCCTGAATACTTACGCTGCCACTGGTAAAACGTCGGTTGACTGATGCCATGCTCCTGCTAGATGTTCGTGACCGTGATTCCCTGCTCATACTGCACCAGAATGGCCACTAACTACGCCTCTGTAAATTTTGATTTTCGCATACACTTTACCAATTTAGCACTTGAGAGCGTTGCTGTTTTCGGGGAAGGCTTGCTAAACTCCGCCAATAAATCCCTCATCGTATGGGCGCTCTCATCGAGCGGCTCGACAAAAATGAGTATTCTGCATTAAATTCAGCGCCAAACACTGTCATCTAAAGAAAGCATAAAGGATGTTCTAAATATTGAATTGCAATACCATGATTTAAAATCAATTCATAAGCACTGATGCCGAAAAAAGAAAAACTTATACAATATTTAGATAGCTTGGAGAATTTTGAGCTTGCATTTTTATATAAATACAACTTAGACTCGCACTTGGAAGATACCGCTAATATTATACGCAAATATATTGAAGACAAGGGTCTGACAGATGATAAAAGAGAAGCTTTAATTAATGAATATAAGATTAAAAGGCATAAAGACAATATAACTAGATGCTCAAGATGCCATTCCGCCAAGGTTCAAACTACACTCATTAGGAATAGTTCAATTTACCAAATGCGTTGTAATGTGTGTGGATTATATGAGGGAAATCAGAAAAAACGTAGAGGGAGACTTGTTCTTGAATTTATACGAGACTTCATTTTAAACATCGGTCACTAATTAGTTATTCCTTATTAATATTTTCACTAATCATCATTCCTCGATCATATTCAATAATAGCAAATATTTTTCCGCTCTCGTCAGATGTCCGTGACTTTGATTCCCTGCTCATACTGCGCCAGAATGGCCACAATCTGAGCCTCTGTGAACTTTGATTTTCGCATACGCTTTACGAATTTAGTAGTTTAGAGCGTAGCTGTTTTAGGGGAAGGCTTCAGATTTACTCCTAAAAGTTGCTCAACTGGCACACATACATAAGAAGCTAAAATAATAAAACCCCTCGCGGGGCATTGTTTACTGCATTTTTTCTTTTAAGTCTTGGGTTTTTATTTCAAAGCTATAATATCCTGTACTATCTAAACCATTTCTTTCTGCCTTAGTTGTGGCGTTATCGAGTTGCCTAGTACTACTTTCAAAATCAGGCAATATTTCTTTTTCTACCTTATCGTATAGCCTTTCTTTTGTCAATTGTTTGGAGGAAAGACCAGCTTCTATACCCTTTATTTTATGGTCTATTGTATAAATCTCAATATGATAGTGTAAACTGTCGTTTTCATCATCAAAATAAAACATTTTAATGCCTTTGGCTTCACCTTCGTAACTGTTTTCATAAACGAGCATTGTTTTACGTTTCTCTAACTGCTTCTGTAGCTCTTCTATATCTCCGTTAATATCCGCTTTTATGGGATTAAGATTTACGGAAATAATTTTCTCTTGATTACAAGACGAGGCAATTAAAAGAACTAGCAATGTATATATAAAGTTACCTCGCATTGATTTGGTCTAAGTTTTTAGCGCTCTCATAAAGTATTTGGAAGTTCTTATCACTTGCATCAAACAGTTTCACTTCACCGCTTCTAATGCCATCAAACTTGCTGTCTTCTTTATAACCATCAACTGTTGACGCAATATGCTGTGCCAATCCATTTAGATAACCTGCATAAGCTTCAGCACTCTTCGTTACTTCGCTGAACCTAAATCCTCTTGAATATTCACGGGCATACTGATTGTTGAGCAAGTCTATAACATTATCCTTTGCAAACTCTCCACCTTGCGTATTAATTCCATCTGCCTCGTGGTAATCGCCAACTCGTTTAGCTGTATTCTCACCTAAAGCCATTGCAATAGTTGACTGCCATGCAAAATGTCTAAATGTGTTCACAAAGCCGTTTTCAAGTGGTTTGCTTTCTTTAGAGTCGGCATTTCCTGTCGCTACTGATACTTTTGCTTTTAAATCGCCTTTTGAATCCAATAACTCGTTTGAGAACCATTTTATGTTAGTTGCATAATAAAAACCTGGATTAATTGCTAAACCTAAACCAGATGGCGCACTTGAAGGATTAAAACTAACATGTTTACCATCGTGCATTATGTGCATTGTTCCGTTAATTTGAAAAGCGTAAAGGGCTTTTCTCGATATATTACCCGCATCTTCCCTTGCGAATCTTGGTTGACCACATGCATACAAAATAATATTTCGTGTATAGTCAACACCCTCTAACCCGTCAAGGTCAATATTTAATATAGGGTTATTACTAAAAAATTGATAGGGCGATAAGTGAGGGTAAGAATGAGTTAATGGGTCAACGCTAAATGGTCTGCCTATACGAGGGTCATACATTCTCATGCCGTAATCGTAAGAATTTCCAGAACCTTTTAATTCATTATCCTTTTCCTTACCGTTAAAGCCGTAGCTATACCAAGTACTAGCTGCCCTCCCCGGCATCCCCATCCCGAAGGGATAAT
>CALMNI010000169.1 GCA_937868555.1 uncultured bacterium
AGAGCGCATTAATCGTATTGCGATTAATACCAGTTTCACGGGCAATATCGCTGGCATTTTTGTTAATTTTCCCTGCTAGTTCTAAAAATTTTGTCTTAATCATACATAAAAGATATATAGCCAAGTAGGCAATATATCTTTTATATAAACTATTCTAAAATTTTTGTCAAATATATGACTAGTTTAGTAGTCAATCATTCGCTTTCTTTATAATTTTTACTAGCCCATGATTAGCATTGACTTGTACTAAATCACCATCGTGTAGTACCTGAGTGGCTATTTTTGTCCCTATAACACAAGGGATTTTCAATTCGCGGGAAACAATAGCGGCATGCGAAGTTATACCCCCTTCATCAGTGACGATAGCCGCCGCCTTTTTCATTGCCGGAACATAATCCGGTCTGGTCATAACAGCCACTAATATATCACCCTGTTCAACCCTCCCAATTTCTTTGACGCTCCGAATAACTTTAACCCGCCCTTCAGCCTTTCCTAAAGCTGCCGTCATACCGCGGAAATCTTCAATGTCATGACTTATGGATTCTCCTAATAAATCTAATCGTATTTGATTCGCTCGCGCTCCCGTTACCACTTCATGGCCGTCTTGATTCCAATATATTACTGAATTTCGACGGCGCTCTTCAAGAACACTATTGCTGGGTATGTTTGTAAAAACATCGGAAACCTCTCGCGGAGAAAGATATTTTAAGAGTTCAACATTCACATTAATACGCCTGGAGATTTCTTCTAGAAGTAAACCCGTATAATGAGCCGTAAACATAGTTGCTTTTTTACGATCATCTTGCCAGCCAGTAAAATCTTCGGTAACCTCCAAAAGAAACTGCGTTGTGCTATCAAGCGTTATGTGCGACAGTATTTCTTTTTTAGCGACAGCATTATTTTCCGGCATGCTTTCCAAGCGCTGTATTTCTTCATCAACATCTAGCTCCGAGGATTCGATTCTGGCGATTTCTTCCTCAAAATAAAGCGGGGTTAAAGCGTGTGAGTCAACATAATTATTCCTTATCCAGAAATAGCGTTCTTGATACCTTCGTATTAATTTCGGCTTTTCATGATTGTTTTTTCGAATTTGCTGAATTAGCTTGAAGAGATCGAGTTCGGCCTCGCGAATAAATGAAGAGTGAGCGGGGGTCGTTAGTTTTGAAAAAATCTCAGAGGGAGTAAATTTTTTTTGCAGTTGTGGGGTGTTTTTATATATTATATTTATTTTTTCTTCAAGCAAACGATCGCTGCCTAAAGCAAAACCGTCAATAATAGAGCTAGAACTGTTGCGCTCTAAAATAGTGGCAAGAAAATCATTATGCAATTTAATTAACTCTTGATTGGACAAATCATATAAATTTTTTTTCCCAATATAATTGCAGGCTTCATAGAATTTCTTTTCAAAATTTTCGTAATCAACAATTAATTTTTTGCTGATATGGGGATCGCTGATCGCATATCCTAATATTTTTTTTGTTATACGGTCTATTTCTTCTATATCAATATACCAATCGGCTTTGCCTTCTTCAAAAAAACAAAAATGCTGGTCAAAGGCCAACCCATCTTTTTCCTCTCGTCTCGTTATAATTTCCGCTTCGGCAATCATGTGTAATAAATACGGCGACCCATCAAAACGCTGATGGTACCATGATCGTCCTAGCCATTTTTCTGTTTCAGCCGCAATTATTCCTGGCATATAAGGCATGGTTTCGGAATTTTTTTCAAAATACCGCAATGGTTCTAACAGCTCAAAAACTGGAATTTCTAAAACGCTAGCAATTTTAGCCAAACTTTGAATGGAGATATTTCGCCTGCCGCCCTCAAGGGTACTGATATACGACGGATCAACTCCCATTCGACGAGCCAGCTCTCCTTGCGATAAATTTTGAGATTCACGCTGCTTGCGCAAACTTTCTCCAATTATGTGGGTAATAGTAGACATATACCACCATCCTACTCTTTATT
>CALMNI010000170.1 GCA_937868555.1 uncultured bacterium
CCCAGTTTCCGCATCATCACCGGCATAAAGAGTAGGGTCTGCCCTTAAAATATTTTAGTAATGATAGCATCAACTCTTTTTTTATACCTTGCGTATAAAGCATATATACAGCATCCAGAGCCAACACCAATAATGGCGCCCCACACAATATCGTACGGCCAATGAACGCCGCAGAAAATTCGAGCAATTCCCATAAGCGCACTCGCGATGAGCAATGCTATGCCTAGTTTTTTATTAAAAAATACAACGGCGGTTGAACAGGCAAAAAAGAATAACGCATGTCCCGATGGGAAGGATTGAAATTGCTCTATTCGCGGAACGAGGATGAGCGGCGTTACATCGGACAAAGCCACAAAGGGGCGCGGTGCTTGATAGAATAAAACAATAATAGATTTTATGACGAAACGTGCAAAGAGTCCCGAGGCGAGGGCGACCATAATCATGCGGCGATGATGAGCGCGCCTATGTCGCGGGTAGAAATAAACAACAATTCCTAAGAGCGCGATGGCATAGGCGACGAAATCAGCTAATAAAATTCCGGTCCAGTCGAGGAGGAGGGAGTGATGGGAATAGCCGTTGATTAATTCAAAAATCCAGAGGTTATTAAGCATTTTAATAGCATACCCTTTTTTTGAGGGAAGTAAAAGGGTATAATAGGGTAAATATATGGACCCACGATTAAATCATTTTACTAAAATAGATACAAGCATCGAGCATTATGACGGCTGCCCGGCATTTATTGAAATAACCGGAGCAGCATATACGCGTCCTTTATATAATAGTTCTATACCGTGCTATTCAATGTGTGCTTCATTTTTTAAAAAACGCCAAGGAGATTATTTGTCCCTTGTCGCAGATCAGAGAAAAATAGGACGTGCTGTTATTGAAAAATTTTTAAAGAACGAGAGCGATATATTAGATGTATATAACAAATGGCTGGGGAACTTCAGTACTCTGATGGATTATTTTAGAAATAAATTTTCCGAAGATCTTTCAAAACTCAGCAACGATGAACTCTCTGAATGGTCAAACAATTTAACCACTTTTTATAGAGACACCATTCAAATGCCGGGATTCAGCGACGGTTATATGTTTTATGCCGACAAGCGCCTTGATGAACTTTTGACAGCATATTGCAAAGAAAGGGATATTAAAAATAGAATGGAGCTTTTTGCTATTTTGGCCGCACCGACTGAGCCTTCGTTTTTGAATGAAGCCGAAAATGATTTGAAGCGTATTGGCCAGCTTTGCGTAGCTTCTGGATATGATCAAAAAAATTCTTTGTTAGATTTCCTGAAGTCAAGAAAATCCGAATGCGTGTTGATAGAGGAACATATTAAAAAATACGCGTTTATTCAAAGCAGCTATGCCGGATATGTACCGTACACCCTTGAGGATGCAGTTGAGAAAATTGCAAAACTAGATTTAGATTCCGTGGATGATAATCATTTCCTTATAAATGAACAAATAAAAAGAAAGACTATTGAAGAGCATGATTTTACCAAAGAAATTTTAGCGATTGCTCGTTTAACAGAAATCTTTATTAAATGGCAGGACAGGCGCAAAGAGTATACGTTAACTGCCGTGTCGCTGCGGCAAAAAGTTTTGGATGAAGTTTCGCGTCGGACGGGAGTCTCTGATGAGGTTTTGGTATATGCTGAAACGGCGGAAATTTCCAAAATACTCGCGGGTTCCATTGATATAGATGAAATCGCGAATCGTCAAGACGGTTGTTTATTTTTTTATGAAAATGGCCGAACGGCAGCGATCGTAACAGGGACAGAGGCAATTGATTTTTTTGATAACTTGTCGCATATTGAGTTGAATGATGTTACTGAGGTAAAGGGATTGACCGCCTCTTTAGGTAAAGTATGCGGAAGGGCAAAAATTGTTATGACTGCGCAGCATATTAATGAAGTGAAGCCTGGAGATATTTTAATTGCACCGATGACTAGACCCGAACATACTGTCGGGATGCAAGCCGCAGCAGCAATAGTAACGGATGATGGCGGAATAACCTGCCATGCGGCCATTGTTTCTCGAGAATTAAAAAAACCTTGTATAATCGGAACAAAAATAGCAACCAAAATTTTTAAAGACGGGGATATGTTGGAGGTAGATGCGGATCATGGAATAGTTAGAAAAATATAATTTCAATATATGAAACCATACATTTTAATGCCGTTAGCAGAACTTAATACCAATGAAGGTTTGGCTCGCGCGTATGCTATGCGCCGAAGCTATGCTGATCTTGTTGCCACTCACGGTTTTGTTCCCCTTGGAATACCAACTAATATTTCTCTTTCTGACATTAAGGATTTGTATAATAATGCTGCCGGCATTTTATTAATGGGCGGGAATGATGTCGATCCTCGTTACTACAAGGAAGAGAAGAATGGTTCAATAGAGCCGTATGACGCAGCCCGCGATAGTTTTGAAATTGATTTAGTGAAACAGGCAGCAAAGGATAAGAAGCCCTTAGTTGGGATTTGCCGGGGAGCACAAGTTCTGTGCGTTGCTTTAGGTGGATCTTTATATCAGGATATTGCCGATAAGGTTAATGAGGAAATTCATGCCTCAGTGCTTCCCCGCTATGAAGAAACTATCAATAAAGAAGATATTAAAGTAAGCTTGCAGCAAGATTCGCGCTTGGCGCATCTTCTTGGAAAGAATACGGTCAATGGTCCGTGCAATCATCATCAAGCAATACATACGCTTCCCGATTCTTTAGCGGCGGTTGGACATTCTCAAGCCGGAATCATAGAAGCCGTTGAAGCAATTGATCCATTGTGGTTTTGTTTTGGCATCCAAAGCCATCCGGAAACACGCGGGGGCGGTGATTTCGACAAGCTGTTTAATTGGAAAGAATAATTGAAGTATAAAAAACGCGGATTGCTCCGCGTTTTTTTGTTAGGCAATTTTTTTCTTTTGCCACAGATGATGGAGGATGGCGCAGGGTTCAATAATATTTGGATCAATAATGGTATAAAAAACGTTTAAACCTTGCTTGCGGGTATGAACAAGCCGGTTGTGTCGTAATAAAGCAAGATGCTGAGAAAGATTAGCTTTTGGCAATTTTGTAATTTTTAACAACTGTTCAACCGATAATTCTCTATGCTTGATATTATTAAGAATTTCTAGCCGTTTTTCATTAGCGAGAACCTTATATATCTTGGCATTTCGTTCAAAGGCTGCTTTGGGGAGTACTGATTCCATATAGTTTCAATATGCCGCAATTATATCGCAAGGCTTTTGAAAAATCAATGGATATAACTTGGGGATTGTTCTTCGCAATGAGCTTGTTTGTTAGCAAAACGAACTAACGCATATAAGAGGCTGGAAAGTCTGTTGAGGTAGGCGGAGGCTGCGTGCGTGCTGTCGTTTCCCTTTTCTTGTATAACACCAACAAAGGATCGTTCGCAGCGGCGGGCTATTGTACGCGTAATATCAAAATAAGATCCAAGAAGTGAAGCGCCCGGCAGATAAAAACTTTGCGGCTGCGGCAACCCTTCTGTAAGCCGGCTAATATTTGTTTCTATTTCTTTAACTCGTTTAAGCGAAAGGCCAAGGTCTGCGCCGGCAACTTGCGCCTGTATAGTAAAAAGGCTTTCTTGGGCCTGTAGGAGTATTGATTGTATGTACGGCGCACTCTCATGACTCGATGAGGCGTTGATCGATCGGCATAAACCAAGCCAGCAATTCAGCTCATCAAGCGTGCCAAGTAGCTCAAACATTGGATTGTTTTTCAGCAAGCGTGTGGTATCTCCAAAAAGAGCGCTTGTCCCATCATCGCCGCGGCCGGTATAATAATTTGTTTTCATAATTCGCAAGCTCCGCCAGCGCAAGCAAGTTCCCGTTTCATTTCGGTTTCATCCTGCGCTTCGTAAGAGACTATTTTTGAAAAATCTAAGCTAAGGAATTTTTTTTTCATTTCTTCATAGCGCTCCTCATCGATTGCTTCGTATGGAGCCAGCTGATAGACGTGGTTGGAACGAGGCAAGAATGACAAGCCGCCGACAATATTCCAATTCTCGTAAACCCAATTAGCAACTCCTATCCATTCTTCTTCGCCAACAGAAACTGTAACTGAGGGGTTGTGTTCAGTAAAATGCTGTTTTACTTCTTTCCAATACGTAAGCATATCAATGGCTGACAAGTTATCTTTATATATAGAGCCAGCTGGCGACTTAACAGGAAATTCAAAGACAAAGGTTGTCGCACTTTCGGTTGCTTGCCCTACTTCTGGCTGGCAGGGAACGCCTTGGTCGCGCAGCATTTTAAAAAGCGCATCGGTTGCAGAAATTCTAATTCGGCGTATGTAGAATGGCGCATGTCGTGGATGCATTCCGGAGGCGCAATCAACTAATTGGGAAACGGTACCCGAGGGTTTAACGCAGGTAACGCAGCTTGATGCCGGAATGCCGAAACGTTTAGCGTACATGCGGTTAGTGCGTACTGCCTCCCGTTTTAAAACATCTAAGACTTCGGCTTTTCTAACTGTCGGGCAATCCCACTGACCAGTAATAGAAACTCCAAGTAGGCGCTCAGCTTCGCAATTTTGTTTCCATTCTTTGGAAAGATAAGGAAAGTGAGTAAGCGTTGATTGATAGGTTCCTATAAGGGCGGCCAGGCGAGCTTTTTTTAAGAGCATTGATTTGGTGTCCCCGGCTCGGGCAACCACTTCTGATAAATTACAGAATTGTTTTGATTGCAAAATTATTTCTCCGCAGGGATTCGTACCTATGAGCCCAATAATTGTAGTGCCGTCAGCATTAAAATATCCGCCTTTCTTTTTTAATAAACGGAGGCGCCTCGCCGGTAAGGTTGTTGCGAGCGAACCGCGGTTAAAGATCCCGCGTTCGCCGGAGCCTGATTGCGCAAGAGCCAGCCATTCTTCAAGAAATGTTTCGCTAGTTGGACGACGGCCGTAGACAGCGGAATTATTAGCCAGCGAGCGTTGCGGTTCAGTTAAATAAAATTGGCCTTTTTTAGCATCGCGAATATCTTGATCATCAAGATCGGATAAGGAAATCATAGCGCTGCGCCGTACCCCGCCAGCGACAACGCAATCGCCTATCATGCAAATGATATCGTGCAGATCTATATTTCTAAGGCGTTTGCCTTGCCGGCTTAATATTTTACGGCGCGCAAATTCAAGGAGGCGTTGCAGCGGTTCGGGGCCAGAGCTTTTGCCGCCCATGGTTTTTAAGCGGGCGCCGGCCGGGCGCAGGTTAGAAAAATCAAAATCAATATCAAGCCCAGCTGCCCAGCTGCGCATGCCAAGGGCAAGAGCATTGGCCCAGCCTTCTTTACTGTCGCCAACAACATGGCGTTTCAATTTTTTTCCATTCTGCATTTCGATTTGTGGGAAGCGTTGGACGTTTTGACTTTCAACCGACCAGCCAACTCCTGTTCCGCACATCGATACATACATTATTTCGGCGATATCTTGGAATTGCTGGGGAGCGATATAGGAACAATTATAGGCGCAGACATTAGTGCTTTTGGCTGCCGGCCCCGCGAATTGCAGTAGGCGCATAGAAGGCATTACTTCTTGTTTCAAAATCGCTTCGCGCAGCTCAGCGTATTCTTGGGGGCGGACTTTTTTTCCTAATTGTTCGCGCATGAAAGCGATATATCTATCGACTGTTTCTATCCATGTTTCGCGACGGCGTTCACTTTCAATCCAGCGCGCATAGGTTCGGTAATAGACAAATTCTGACAGTGGATTTTTAAAGTAACGTTTGCTTTCGCTTGCTAGTTTTTTTACATGCTCAGGGATAGCGGCAGTATGCCGTCGCGCTTCCATACGTTGCTGCCTATAGAGGATATATGCCTTGGCAACCTTATGAAGGCCTTTAGACATGATCGCTTCTTCAACGATATCTTGGATGAGCTCAACAGTAGGAATAAAAGAAGTATCGTTAGAAAGTTTTTTTAAGCGGTTGAGATCAGTGAGAACGTGTTTGGCAACAGCGGCCGGAAAACCATCCTGGGCTTGGCCAGCGGCGCGAAATGCCTTAGTGACTGCTTGCTCAATGCGATTAGAATCAAAGGGAACAAGGCGTCCATCCCGCTTCTTAATGTTAGTAATGGAATTTGTCTTGTTCATAGAGATGGATTAAGCTTGGGTAGTAGTTCTTTGAGCCTATTAGCTTCAAAGCGCGGATTGGCGACAACGAGTTTGAAAATGAGCGGGCTAAGGAGGGCTCCTAAAATCACATTGCCTAAAAGATGATAAGCAGTGAAAGGAATTTGACCTATAACAGCCGATTGGAATGTTTGTCCGAAGAATAGGGGTCCTATTGATAAGCCGGTTACAATATCGTAGATAAGGGTTGCATAGACTGCGTGAATGGCATATTGAAAGGGACTGCCTTGGCGTTTTTTAAAGTACCAGGCGGAAAATATTGCTAACAAACCGTAGGCGGCAGCGGTAATAAGTGTCCATAGACCTAGCTTCCCCGTAACGGCGTCAAAAATCGCGATATTGCAAAAGGCAAAGAAAAAACCAGCTAACCAACCATATTGTTTGGCAAAAGGCATTTGCACGGCCAGAATTGCTTCAATATTCGGCGGTCGGAAAGGAATGAGCCGAAGCCCAAAAGAGAGGAGCCATCCGAGCAAGAACTTGAACCAACCCCCTTTCGGGGAAGACGTGACAGACATACATTTGTATGATAGTTTATTAGTATCGAAACAATGCAACTATTATAGCTCTAAGAAATTCTTTAGTCGAGGAACATTTTTACCCAATAATAACAAGGCTAATAAGAGTTATGCACAACTAATAGTGTTTAAATCTTTGTTAAACTACTATATATGGATATTCTAGCCCGCGGCCGCGCTTATATTTTTGGAATTGTGTATAGATGGGTGCTTAAGCCGGTGTTATTTTTAATGGAGCCCGAAAAAGTGCACGAAGATATGCTTATTCGGGGTGCGCATCTAGGTTCCTCGCCGTTGGGACGCTGGCTTATCCGCTCTTGCTTTTGGTATGGCAATCCCAAGCTCAAGCAGATAATCGCTGGCATTCATTTTCCTAATCCAGTAGGATTAGCGGCTGGCTTTGATAAAGATGGAAAATTAACCCAAATATTGCCGGGGTTAGGATTTGGCTTCGAGGAGGTTGGTTCGGTTACTGCTGGATCTTGTGCCGGAAATCCGGGTCCGCATTTATGGCGTTTAAAAAAATCAAAAAGCATTGCTGTCAATTATGGTTTGAAAAATGTCGGCGCTGAAGTTATTGCTCGGAGCTTAGCCGAGCTATCATTCTCTTTTCCCCTCGGCATTAGCATCGCTAAAACTAATATTCCCGCGACAATTGATGAGCAAGCCGGTATTATTGACTATATTGAGGGCTATACATCATTTTTACGCAATCAGGTCGGCGATTATATGACTATTAACATTAGTTGTCCTAATGCCTGCGGCGGGCAGCCCTTTCTTAAACCGGCAGCTCTTGAAGGTTTGTTGAGCGCGTTGCAGAAATTGCGGATTGAACACGGCGATAAGCGCCCCTGGTTTTTAAAATTAGCCGCCGATATTTATCCAACTATGGTAGACGATGTAATCATTGTTGCCAGAAGGTATGGAGTTACCGGTTTTATATGCAGCAATCTGACAAAAAATAGGGGGAATAAAAAAATTATCGATTCTAACGTCCCCTCCGTGGGCGGGTTCAGCGGGGCGGTTGTCCAAGAGCTCTCAACTAATCTTGTCCGTTATATATATAAGAAAACCAAAGGAGAATTTATTATTATCGGCTGCGGCGGTATTTTCTCAGCAGAAGATGCATATGAAAAAATTAAAGCCGGAGCTTCCTTAGTGCAAATGATTACGGGAATGATATATCAAGGACCGCAGCTTATTTCTGAAATTAATATTGGCTTAGTCCGTTTATTGCAACGCGACGGTTTTTCTTCCATCTCTGAAGCAATTGGCGCTGATTACAAAGAATAGAAATTAGAGTATTTGAGCTTTCTCTTTTTCCGCATCAAGTTCAATGATATCTCCATCTTTAATATGTGCGGTTGCGGCATGTATTCCCATAATGCAGGGAATTCGATATTCCCGGGCCATAATTGCGGCATGGCTAGTTATTCCTCCTTCCTCGGTGATAATGGCAGATACGAGAGGAATATAAGGAGTGAGCAAGGTATTTGTCATCACAGCGATAATGATATCGCCTTTTTTTATTTTGTATAAATCTTCTTTTGTAATAATAATTTTTGCTGCTCCCTTTGCTTTACCGGGGAATGCGCACGTGCCTTTTAGTATATTATTAGAATAATTTTCATTCATTTCAGGATTGATAAAATTATGAGCTGCGCAAAATTGCGAGAACGATGATTCGGGTGAAATAGTATGAGCGAATACGCTATACCCTTTTTGTCTTTGAAGAAGATTATATATTTTCTCAGCATCCGATTGATCATTTAAGATAGAATCGAATTCATCAATTGTTATAAAGTGGGCCAATCTTTTTGGAAGTTTTTTCTCAAGGAGTTTTTGTTCTATGAATTTTTCAACCATTTCATCGGCGCGGTATAAAATTCCTTCCGACAATTTTCTTGATTCCCAGGCTGTATTATTACGGTTTACGAAATCATCACTGACAATAAAAATATATAAGGACATTATACAGCCCATTAAAGAATGTATACGATGTAGATGCGTGGCCGCTATGGTATGTATTGATAAAATAATTTCTAATTCCGCTACATCTTTTTTAAACTGCTCATTCAGTCTTGTGAAAAGATTGGCATCATTTAGTAATTTTTCAGTCACTACTTTTTTAAAGTAGCTAAAATCTTCCAAGGTATGGAAAAAATTTACTTTTTCCCCATCGTAATAAAAGGTTATATTGAAAGAATACCCCAAGGATTTTTTCAATATTTGAGTGTAGCCTAGCTCCCAGGCTTCAATAGAGAAAAGGGATAAATCTCGTTTTACGGTTGGCCGCAATATTTTCATACGTATATCCTAGCAAATATGGCCATTAAATATAATAGGAAATAGGTTCTTTTTAATTATTGTAGCTGGAGCTATACTTAAGGCATGAGAGCAATACTAATACACGGCAAAGACACAAGCTCCACCGAAAAGTGGTATCCGTGGTTTAAATCCGAGCTAGAAAAGCATGGCCTTGAGGTGATTGTTCCTGATATGCCAGAAGCGGGTGATCCGAAATTGAAAGCCTGGCTGAGGATTATAGAAGACTTAAAACCGGATGAGAATACTGTTCTTGTTGGGCATTCCCGAGGCGGAGTTGCTGTTTTACGGTATTTGGAAAATATGTCCGTTGGTACGCGTGTCAGAAAAGTTTTATTAGTTGCTGCTAATTCCGGTTTGTTACAACAACAAGCTATCCCCTCTGAAAACAGTAATGATTTTTATACTGAAGGCGGTTTCAATTTTACAGAAATAAAAAAGCACTGCTCAGAGTTTGTTGTATACCATTCCAAAGACGATCCTTGGGTGCCTTTCGAACAGGGTCGAGAGAACTCACAAGGCCTAGGGGCGAAGTTTGTAATTTTTGAAAATAAAAAACATTTTGGCAAAGATAGCAAAACAGTGCCTGGTTTAATTTTTGAAATCGCTGGTTTATAAATAGTATGAAGAAATTATTTTTTATTTTAAGCGTAGTGTTTATTACGGCTAGCGCCTTGTTATTTTCGGTGAGTGGGGTTTGGGCAGAAGAAGATTATACTATTAATTCTTTTAAGAGCGGCATCGTTATTCAAGATGATGGGAAAGTCGCCGTCCTCGAAACAATAGTGGTTGATTTTTCAACACCGCATCACGGTATTTATAGAGATATTCCTCTCGTGTATCAAAATCTTGATGGCACAAAACAATATACGCGCATTGAAGATATTTCGATTAGCGACAGTGGACGAAGCGTTACTTTTCAACGTGAAAGCAATCAAAATAATGTGCGTATTAAGATTGGCGATGCTAACAAGCTTATTAGCGGAATCCATTCGTACCAGCTTTCTTATCGGGCAGTTGGTGTTTTAGCAAGTTTTACTGACCATGATGAATTATATTGGAATATTACTGGAAATGATTGGCCAGTATGGATTCAGTCAGCAGACGCTTCAGTGCAGCTTGAGGGATCTCCTATAACACGTGTTCAATGTTATGTAGGTCTTCGCGGTTCAAACCAAAGCTGCGGCGCTTCTATAAATGCTAGTGGACAAGGAATATTTGGCAGCGGTCATGCGTTGGCTCCCGGCAATGGAATGACTATTGTTGCTGCTTTCGCCAAGGGCGCCGTCCCCATCATAACCGTCAGTGCCCCGGAAGAGGCTAAGCCCATATCGTTATTGTATATAATTATATCGGCATTAATTATTGTTATTGTTACCGCATTTATTCTTGGAAGAAGCTGGTGGCGATACGGACGAGATGCTTTTTATCTTCGAAAGAGTTTGCACGACCCCAAGCAGATTGAAAGCGTTTTGCCTTTAGTGGGCGCTCATGAGCCTATTGTTCCTGAATATGATGCTCCCGGCACATTACGCCCCGCGGAAATAGGAGTATTATTGGACGAAAAAGCCGATCAACTTGATATAAGCGCGACAATTGTTGATTTGGCAGTGCGAGGCTATCTAACAATTGCTGAGAAGAAAGACAGTACCCTTTTTGGATCAATAGATTATATTCTCACTAAAAAAGATGCAGAGCTTGCCGCTTTATTGCCGTATGAAAAAGAGCTGCTTGATCGCTTATTCAAAGGACGTGATTCGATAGCTATCTCGAAATTAAAAAATACTTTTTCTTCATCAATAAAAGCTGTTACCAAGCTTTTGTACGCATCGGTAGTCGAGAAAAAGATGTTTGTTGAAAATCCAGAAACGGTGCGTAGCCGGTATCGTAAAATCGGCGGTACCATTGCCGTTGCCGCCGGCGTACTGTTGGTAATTTATGCAAATAATAGCGCTGCCCTGCCTTTTGCTCAGAGTAATTTTATAGGAGTTTGTATTGGTTTTCTTATTGGAACGGTTATTTCTGGTTGCGTCGTGTTTTTAGCGGCTTATGCAATGCCTAAGCGAACGGCCTATGGGCGCGAGTTATATCGGCAAACATTAGGATATAAATTATTTGTCAGTGGAACTGAAAAATATAGGCAGCCCTTTTTTGAAAAGCAAAATATATTTATGGAAGTTCTTCCGTATGCGATGGTTTTCGGTGTAACCAAACAATTAGCTAAGGCAATGGAAGAAATGGGAATTAATCCTGATGTGAGTTCTTGGTACATTGGCACGGGATATTTTAACCTACGAACTTTTTCCAATAATTTCAGCGGGGTGGCGCAATCTTTATCGACCGCACCGGCAACACATTCGGGAGGCAGCGGTTTTAGCGGTGGTTCTTCGGGCGGCGGTTTTGGTGGAGGTGGGGGCGGAGGTTGGTAAAAAATAAAATCCCAAACACTTCAGTGAATGGGATTTTTTA
>CALMNI010000171.1 GCA_937868555.1 uncultured bacterium
CTGGTGCTTCTGGGTTTCCCAAGCTATATACTCCCCCGCGATCAGTTAAGGGCGCGTGAGTAATAGGAGTGCTAGTAAATTTAAATAATACTACTCCGAGAATGACTGCACCTATGGCAACAGCGGCAAGTATTTTATATTCTTTAGGCATACAAGTAATTAATTTCAAATTTTCAATTTTCAATTTCAAAATAATTTATTCGAAATTAAAAATTCTTATGATTTTTGTTTACTAACAAATAGTAAAACAGAAATGGTAATAAAAGCAATTACTGACAAAAATGGAATAGTAATAAAACCAAATAAAGACCAGGTAACGGCCGCGCAAGAAACGCCTAAGGCACAAGAAGCGGCCTCATGAAAAATGCCATACGTCACCAGTACATGATACGCGGCGATCAAAGTTCCGATAATAGACAGCGGTAGAGCATACGCCCAGACATGAGCATCCCGTCGGGCAATGCCCATGACGAGTATTACAACCATGGGATACAAAGCGATACGTTGATACCAACACAGCAAACAGGGCGTTAATCCCATTACTTCGCTAAAGTACAAGCTACCGAGCAACCCGGCAATAGCAATAATTAAAGCAAAAGTAAGGGCATTTTCCTTAAAAAATTTCAACATAATGTTTTAATAATAAAGCTATTTGGCAATTTAAGCAAATAAAAAAGTCGAAATTATTCGACTTTATTAAAAATAATAAGCGCCAAAGGCCTAATCCGCAGGGATTCAAACCCTCCGCATGATGAGATGGCCCCGCCTATTGCCTCTCTATTAATAACAATTATTCATAGAATTTGATTTCCTTCCGCCTAAGAAAGGATCTATGCTTCCTTGCCTCTTAATAAAGACATCGTGATTCTACTTAAAAAATCACATGATGCAACGCAGCAAAACAGCTGCCATAGTAGAGCATGCGTCTCAACACGAGAAAGAAAAAGCTTCGGCGCTTAAACTAAAATTAAAAGAGCTATTAAAGCCATTCTATACTAAAGAAAAAAATCTAAAAGAGCAAGCCTCGGTTGATTGTTGAAAAAATCTTGAAAAAACCTTATACTAGCCTAATGCTAACATATTTTCATCGCCACCCCTGGAAGTATAAGAATACAACCCTATTGCTCTTAAGCATTATTGTCTTTTTTTTCTTAGCCGAGACTCCCTTTGTTAAAGAAATGATTTCCTCTATTGGAGAATGGGGCTACGCCGGAGCTGTCCTTACAGGAATATTTTCCGTGATGACTTTTACGGCCGCTCCAGCCTTAACAGTTCTCTATTATCTTTCCGACAAACTTAATCCCATTGAGTTATCGCTCTTGGCGGGATTGGGATCAGTTATTGGAGATTTTACTCTTTTTAAGTTTTTTAAAGACTCGGTTTTTAAAGAATTTGAACCCATCGTTGAGCGGTTAAGCCATTCTCCTATTTCCCATATATTTAAGAGCAAATATTTTTTATGGCTTACTCCCGTCATAGGCGCGGTGATTATTGCCTCACCCCTCCCCGATGAATTAGGCGTTTCTCTTTTATCAATAGGAAAAATGACGCGCTGGCGTTTTATTTTGCTTAGCTTCCTTCTCAACTCAATCGGTATTTTTATTATTATTACCGGAACGAGAGCCATCCTTGAATAATATGTCTTTCTACGACAAACTGCCCAAGCCATTTTTCATACTGGCGCCGATGGCCAATGTCACCGATGCCGCTTTTCGCCGACTTATCGCTCAGTACGGCAAACCTGATATTATGTATACGGAGTTTGTTTCAGCCAACGGCCTCGCATCGGCCGGCCGCGAAGCACTGATTCGCGATCTTGAATACTCGGAATCAGAAAGACCCATTATCGCTCAGTTATTTACCGCCGATCCGGAAAAAATGTTTGAAGCCGCGAAAATAGTTGCCGAGCTTAAATTCGACGGCATTGATATAAATATGGGCTGTCCTGATAAAAACGTTATGAAACAAGGCGCAGGAGCTTGTTTAATGAAACATCCTGATATTGCTCGCGAGTTAATGAAAGCCGCCAAAGCTGGCGCGCCGAATCTTCCCCTGTCAATTAAAACCCGCATAGGCGATACAAAAAATGATTTACATCATTGGCTTCCGGAACTATTAAGTGAAAAACCAGCCGCTATAATTATTCATTGCCGTACACGTAAAGAAATGTCAAAAGTCCCGGCTCGCTGGCAGCATATTGCCGAAGCGGTTACTATTGCCCAAGGTTCGGGTACGCTCATTATTGGCAATGGAGATGTGAAAGATCTTGAAGATGCTCGCGTGAAAGCCGCTGAAACCGGAGCAGACGGCGTTATGCTGGGACGGGCTATTTTTGGCAATCCTTGGTTATTTAATCCTAAAAAAAATAACGCCACTATCCCTCTCGCAGAAAGACTAAAAGTAATGATTGAGCACACTAAGCTCTTTAATCAACTACTTGGAGATATAAAGCCTTTTGCCATTATGCGCAAACACTATAAAGCCTATGCCAATGGTTTTGATGGCGCTAAAGAATTACGAGTACAATTGATGCAGACGGAGAATATAGAAGAAGTTGAAGAAGTTGTAAAAAAATTTTTTAATTAAATAGATTCCGGCCCACGCCGGAATGACACTCATATGACCATTTTTGAAAAAATTATTAATCGAGAAATACCAGCCGAGATTGTGTGGGAGGATGAAGACCACCTCGCTTTTCTTGATATCAATCCCATACAGCCTGGCCACACCTTAGTCATACCAAAAAAACAAATTTCTTCGGTTTTTGAGATGGAGAATGAAGCCTATAGCGCCTTATTTCTAGCTGCAAAAAAAGTTTCTCAGTCTCTTAAAAAAGCTACCGGAGCAAAACGCATAGGCCTTATCGTTGAAGGTTTAGAAATTGACCATGCTCATATTCATCTAGTCCCCATTAACGAAATGGGAGACTTGCGGAAACCAGGAGTAAAAGCTGATTCTAAACAATTAAAGGATATGGCCGCAGCTATCCGAAAGGAAATCATCAAGTAATTTATATATCTCGTCCTGGCAGAATCTCCCGAAGGGGATTCTGCCATAATAAAAGAAACGACAGAATCCTCTTCAAAGAGTCTGGCGCTAGATACAAAACGGCAGAATCCCCTTCGGGAGATTCTGCCGAGACATAGTCAAAACTAATCGCGGCTGCGGCTAATCCACATTGCTAACTCACTGATAATATACGCCAATAAGGCATAGGCAATAATGGCGAACAAAGTCGTAAATTCAAAAATAAAACGTCCGTGAAAGGTCTGGCTTGAAAAAATTCCGCGAAAAGGCTCGAGCAAAGGCACTGTCGAGTCATAAATAAATTGGGTAAACGGCGCGGAAGGATTTGCTCCAAATACTTTTAAAATAAAACGTACGCCTAAAAACATTTCGACGATTCCGAGAACTATATTAATCGCGCCTAAAAGTAATGACAATAAACGGCTATTCATAAGACACCCCCTTCCCTTGTTTCTTATTTATATAGTAAGTATACGCAAGAACTTTAAAATGTTCAATAAATAAATCTTTAAGCTGTAACAATCTGTCC
Organism: uncultured bacterium; assembly: GCA_937868555.1. Lineage (GTDB taxonomy): Bacteria > Patescibacteriota > Patescibacteriia > Patescibacteriales > Patescibacteriaceae > Patescibacterium. The sequence goes on from CALMNI010000171.1 coordinate 3,557, forward strand.
CTAAAACGTAATACTATAGTGAATCCCGTTTATTATTAACATCTAGGGTATGCTGTACACTATTGCAGTTGTCTTAGTCATTTTATGGCTGCTTGGTTTAATCACCAAGTTTACCATTGGTGGCTTTATCCATGTTCTTTTGGTTATCGCCATTATCGCTATTCTTATCCGCTTAATTCGCGGTGAAAAAGTACTATAGCACATACGAAAAAAGCTCGGGTCTTCTGCCAGGGCTTTTTTTATTGACTTTTAGATGAATTACCAGTACAGTAAGGAAAATATTTCTTCACTTAAAAAAAGGGCAAAAAATAAATGTCACAAAAAACTGTGGGTATTATCCGACCAGAGATAAAAGAAGCTCTTGAATATACCTCGCTTATTAGAGATTATCTAGGCGCCTATTCTTTCGAGCTGAGACCGGATAGTCTTGAGTACTTAATCATGCAAGACTGGATTTTAATTAATAACTCAAAAAACGCTGAGTGGCCAAAGAAAAAAGAATGGCGAATCCTTGAAAAACTGTTGCCGGAAAATGAACAAAAACCAGCCGAACTCAAAGAAAGCGTTCTTCTTTCACGACGCAAATACATTATCAACACCATTGTCCAAAATCTGGGCACAGATTACGGCAGATCCCAACTGCTCGAATTTTATAAAGATCAGGGCGTAGAATTCTATCCGCTCTACGTTATCCTGGAAAGCAAGACGAACCTTGCCTCAATACAAAAAAAATACTTAGAACTTTCGGAAACCGGCGAATATTTTAATAAAGTAAGTAATAAAATTCGTCTAATTTTAAGCTTTCCCAAAGCGGGGGCTAATCTCGCCGGAGACTTTAAAACAATAGTGAGCGAAGATATTCATATGTATATCCGTCTTCATGCTTGGCTACTAAGCAAAGAGGGCTTCGAATGGATTACTAACATATACAAAGATTATGACTACAAGAGCAGCATATAAAATACGAACTAAAAAATCCCTTGAGAAGAAATTTTCAAGGGATTTTAAATATTACAACAATATTTACTCAATAACTCCTCCGCCAATCAATTCATCTCCTTGATAGAAGACGGCCATTTGGCCAGGAGTGACTGCTCGCTGTGCTTCAGAAAAAACTAATTTTAATCGATGACGCGGCAAAATCTCCACACTCGCACTAACGGCCGGATGACGATAGCGAATGGCTACCTCAAGATTTTTAGGAATTGCCATGTCCCTAGTCCAACTCAAATCTGCAACTATGCATTCATGTTTCCATAATAAAGGATCTTGAGGGTCATCGCTAATAACTAGCTGATTTTTTTTCTTGTCCTTAGCAATGACATAATAAGGACCAGCGCCTCCGATGTTAATACCACCGCGCTGGCCAATCGTATAAAAAGGCAAACCTTCATGCTCCCCCACCTTCCTTCCATTGCTCAAAACTATATCGCCCTTTTTTGGTTTAATCTTTTGCAATAGAAGCTGCTTGATATCTATTTCACCTATAAAACAAATGCCTTGAGAATCCTTTTTAGCAAAAGTGGGTAGCTTGTATTGTTCGGCCAACTTTCGAACCGCTGGTTTCTTATATTCTCCGATGGGGAAAAGAGCGTGTTGCAATTCTTGCTGTCCGAGCGTGTACAAAAAATAACTTTGATCCTTATTGCCATCTTTTCCGCGTAAGAGTTGAAAAACGTTGTTTACTTTTTTTACGCGCGCATAATGTCCCGTTGCGACGAAATCAGCTCCAAAACGCAAAGCTTTTTCCAAAAATAATTTAAATTTTATTTCCTTATTGCACATAACATCTGGATTAGGCGTACGGCCAGCTTGGTATTCTTTAAAGAAATAGTCTATAACTCGTTCTCTGTATTCTTTTTCAAAATTCCATACATAAAAACGGATGCCCAATGTTTGGGCAACGCGCCGTGCATCTTCAAGATCTTCAGACCACGAACAACAAAAATCACCGACGTTCTCGCTCCAATTTTTCATAAAAACGCCTATCACCTCATACCCTTGTTTCAATAACAAAGCAGCGGCTACAGAGGAATCAACCCCGCCGGAAAGACCGACAATGACGCGCTGTTTTTTCTTATCTATGACCATAGTGATTCCACGATAACATATATCGATCAAATTTCAAATTTAATTGTCATTTCGAACCCGCTTTAGCAGGTGAGAAATCTTTTTGTGTGAAATAGATTTCTCCCTCGCCCGTCTAAAGGCGGACTTAGTCGAAATGACATAATAAATTATGCTATACTCTATTCAAGTCTAACTAACTCAATAATTCATCTATATGTATACTCTTTCCCCTCTCCCATACGCTTTTGACGCCCTCGAACCTTATATTGATGCGGCCACCATGCAAATCCATCACGACAAACACCACCAAACCTATGTCGATAAGCTCAATGCTGCCTTAGAAAGGCATCCTGAACTCTCGGAAAAAAAATTAGAAGAGCTGCTCTCTAACCTTGAGTCTATCCCCGAAGATATTCGCAGCGCTGTCCGCAATCACGGCGGCGGTCATTTCAACCATTCATTTTTTTGGCCCCTCTTAAGCAAAGAAGGAATAAAGCAACCACTACCAGAACTAGGAGCAGCGATTGCTCGGGATTTCGGCAGCTTCGATTCTTTTAAAGAAAATTTTATCCAAGCAGCAACGAATCAATTTGGCAGCGGCTGGGCTTGGCTAAGCCTGAATAAAGATAATAAACTTGTCGTTCATTCCACCACTAACCAAGACAACCCGCTCATGCAAGGAATGAAACCGATAATTGGCCTTGATGTTTGGGAGCATGCTTATTATCTCAAATACCAAAATAAGCGTCCCGACTACATTTCCGCTTTTTGGAATGTCATTAACTGGGAACAAGCGGAAAAAAACTTCAAAAGCTAAATCTTGACTTCTAAGCCCTTTTCTGCTATGCTGAAAAAGCTTGTAAGTGTTTTTACGTTAGTGCGGAGCCTCTGGTCTCTTAAACGAAGTATAAGCAACCCACCTGGGTAAGTCGACTTACAACTTATTCTTTAAGAGATTAGTCAGTATGGCAAAGAAACTTTACGTTGGCGGAATCTCCTACAGCTCCAACGACGACTCCTTGCGCGATCACTTTTCGCAAGCTGGTAACGTCGTTTCGGCTACCATCATCATGGATCGCATGACTGGACGCTCAAAAGGCTTCGGTTTTGTCGAAATGTCCACTGATGAGGAAGCAGCCGCAGCTATTGATATGCTCAATGGCAAGGAACTCGACGGACGCCAACTCTCCATCAGCGAAGCTCGCCCAATGACCGAACGGCCTCCGCGCCGCGAGGGCAACGGTGGCGGTTACGGTAACAACCGTGGCGGCAACGACCGTGGCGGCAGCCGCTGGTAAGAGATTACCTCAATAAAAAACACTCTCCTTTCGGAGGGTGTTTTTTGTTTGGCCATTGTCATCCCACGGATCGCCGGAGGCGATACCGGGGGATCTAAGTAATTAGTTAATCTCTATGAACAAAGAGAAAATATATTATGTGTATATTATCACTAATCGACATAATACAGTTTTATATATTGGAGTTACTAATAATTTAGAAAGACGATTATTACAACATGCTGCGAAAGATAATAATGTGTCGTTTACTGCGCTCTATCAAGTTAGTAAATTAGTATATTACGAAAGGTATGGAAACATTAGAATGGCTATACAGAGAGAAAAACGTCTTAAAAAATGGAATAGAAAGTGGAAAGTAATATTAATTGAAAAATTTAATCCTGAATGGAAGGATCTTCTCTTTCAAGCGGAATATAGCGACTGAATACGCAGATCCCCCGGTCAAGCCGGGGGATGACATATGGATAAAAAAGTTGTTTCCTAATTACTTATATAAACCGCTTAAAATAATTGCCAAAGCGCTGGCAACATTTAAAGACTCCAAAGCAGCATTGTGAGGAATGGATAAAGAGGCGCCTTTAATTGATAATTTAATTCCCTGCCCTTCCGAGCCGGCGATAATCATTATTTTTTTCGGCAAACTTGTAGCCGTCTCTGCATTAAAGATTACCGCCTTGCTATTAGCAGTTTTTTCTAATCGAAAAATTTCATACTTAAATTCACTAAGAACAGCTTCAGCTCCGGGACGTTCAACCTCTACCCATGGGACATTAAAAAAAGCACCAGCGGAAGAACGAACAACTTTAGGACTAGAAGGATCGGCTGATTCAATAAGCACTAACGCGGCATCAAAGCCTAAACATAAACGCAAAATCGTGCCAACATTTCCCGGATCTTGGACGCCATCAAGAACGACAATTATTGAGCGCTGGATAATATCTTCTTTTGTAAAAATTGGAATGCGGGCAACGGCGGCCAAGGGTTGCGGCGTGACTGTATCTACAAGGCTGGAAAAATCATCGCTGTCTTCAGGAGTAAATGTAAATTCAATAAATTTTTTTGCTTCAGCAATATTTTTTTCGCCCTCTACTAAACAAAAGCCCGACTCACGCCTGCCTTTTTTCGCTTCGAGCGAACGTATCAATTTTTCTTGCCGTGCGGTTAGCATTTAAATATTTGAATACTTACGAACAGCAACTAAGCTTGCCAATATATTAACGATTGCTGTTCCAAAAAATTCAATCAATAGCAAGTAGACGAAATTTGCTCGGAAATAAGAAACAATATTGAAATCATAATTCAAGAAAAAAGTCTCAAGATACGGCTGCAATAATGACAGGAACAGATAAAAAAGACCAGTTGTTATTATAACGCCTATGAGCGTATATAAAACGCTCGAAATAAGAAAAGGCGCACGAATAAACCAGCTGGAAGCGCCAACCAGGCGCATAATAGCGATTTCTTGCCTATGCGTATAAATCGCAACCCGGATAGTATTATATAAAAATAAGAGCGTAATAAGAACGAACAAAAGACTGACTAGGAAGCCGGCCTCGCTAATGCGGGAAGTGATGGTATCAATTTTCTGCAAAAGCAATTTATGGTCGTCAAAGTTACGCGCTTCAATAATAGGATCGCTGATATGATTTAAATCATTAATAAGCTCATCATATTTATTGGGGTCCTGCGGGTGTATGGCTAAACTGGGGGATAAAGGATTAGTATCCAATTCGCGCAAAGCGCCAATTACATCAGGATTATTCTCATGTTTCTTTTGAAAATCAGCCAGAGCCTGTTGCTTGGAGATATATGTAACCTCGCGTACGTTTGGCAAAGCGGCGATTTTACCGCGTAAAGCGAGAATATCGCTTTCTGCCGCCTCTGTCCTCAAATATAAACTAATATCTATTTTATCGCGGACAGTATCGACAGCAGCAGAAGAAATAACCTGAACGGCAATTAATAAATTCACTGAAAATAAAGCCAGCACGAGGATAATGACTGTCACAAAAGAAAGCCAAATATTACGAGCAATATCCTGAAAGCTGAATTTTAATGCCCTCCCTAGAGAAATCAACATAGGCTTAAATAATATATTTGCCGACAGCTTGATCGGAAATTAAGCGACCGTCATGCAAGGTAATTACCCGTCGCTTAAGGCGATTAACAATTTCGCGATTATGAGTCACTAATAAAACAGTGGTGCCAAATTCATTTATTTTTAAAAGCAAATCAATAATTTCTTGAGCATTAATAGAATCAAGATTGCCTGTCGGTTCATCGGCCAAGAGAACCTTGGGTTGGTATACGAGCGCACGGGCAATAGCCGCACGTTGCTGCTCGCCTCCTGAAACTTGATTAGGATATCGCTTCATTTTCGACCCCAGCCCGACAATTTTCATAACTTCAGGAACCACTGATTTAATTTTTGCTCCGCTTTTGCCAGCGACCTCCAAGGCAAAGGCAACGTTTTCAGCTAAGGTTTTTTTAGGAAGTAATTTAAAATCTTGGAAAATAACGGCAACTTGCCGACGCAAGTACGGAATTTCACTCTTGCCAATGTCCGTAATATCCCAATCGCCAATCAAAATTTTCCCTTCACTCGGCTTTTCTTCTCCAATAAGGCAGCGCACTAAGGTAGTTTTGCCCGTGCCGGACTGACCGACAAGCGAAACAAATTCTCCCGGTTTAATAGTTAAACTGACGTGGTCAAGCGCCTTTATATTGGGTTGATATAATTTTGAAACATTATCAAGGCGAATCATGGATGAGAAAATAATTATTTGATATGTTGTTCGGCAAACTCGAGCAGTTCTTTAGTATCGTTAATGCTTGCTTGCCGTGTTGGCGCTCCTAAGACAACGATGATTATATTCTTATCTTTACTCGTCGGCCACTTAGTTGCCAAGCAATATTTTGATTCGACAAGATAGCCAGTTTTAGAGCCTAACAATGTCGAATCTTTTTCCCGCGCGAGCGTATTCGTATTCTTAAAACTGTGTACTACCTTAGTATTAATTGTTTTCACGGTGTACGAATCGCGAACAGTACCAGCGGCAATAAAATCATCAAGGAAAACCTGTCTTGCTATTATAGCATATTCAGCAGCGGTGGTAACATTTTTAGGAGACAAGCCGGTTGGTTCAACGAAAGTTGTTTTGCGCGCCCCCCATTTTTTTACATTAGTATTCATTTTTGCAATAAACGCTGGGCGCGAAAGCCCGGAAACACGAACTAATGTTTCAACGGTATTATTAGTAGAGCCTATGAGCGAAGAATATACTAAATCTCGGACCGTAACTTGATCTTTATCTTTTAAACGCAGGCGCGCTGATTCGCTCGGCAAAACATATTTGGCATTTTGCTGTTCATCCTTTATGGAATAAGCAACGACTTTAGCAAGATTGGGCTTGGTTTCAAGAAAAGTTTTAATAGCAACAAGTTTCGTTAAACTTGCTAAGGGCATAGGCGTATTTTCATTTTTTCCCCACAGCACTTTGGTATCGGCGCTATTAAGAATAACCGCATTCCGAGAACTTACGGTAGGAACTGAGGAATCTGATTTTATTTCAGCTTCTGCAACAGGGGCGCTAAAAACTTCTTCAATCGCAATGCGCATTGTCCCCTGCCCCAGGGGTGCTAGCCGAGCAAAAGCAACAGCATCAAGATCAAGAACGCGCGTCGGATGCTTTGAACGATCGGGGCCATGGTCGTTCACTGTAATCTCGACGCTTTTTTTATTATCAAGATTTATAACACGCAAGCGAGCCCCCTTTGGAAAATCAGGAGAAGCCGCAAAAAGGCCATTTTTATATCGATACCAGCTTGCATCACCCCTTACTATTACTTTGGAATTTTCAAAAACTGCTAAACGAACGAAAGGCATTCCTACATTAATGCTTAATAAGCCCTTAGAAATATTTTCCGTGGTATCTATAGGCTGCCAAGCATTTTTGTTCTTATCAAAAAAATAAACTCGTTTATAAGCCGCTGAATTGCTGCTCTTAAGAGAGACATAGTATTCGCCATTGCGGAATGCTTCTTGAGGAATATCAATTTGATACATACCTCCGCTAGCGCTAAGCCCGCTCGGCGCGATTGCTGCTTCGCTTAGTTTAGTTAGAGTGATAACGGCTGGAGATGCCATGCGTCCCGCCGGCAAGCCGACTTGCAGCTCTCCGCCAAAAACGCTAAAAGATAAATCTCGGCTTAAACCGGCGGTATCTATGCTCGCCGAAAAAACTTGATCGCTTGAATTTTGTACCTGCGCATCAACAATTGCTACAGGCAGGCTTATAGAACTAAAAATACAAATGTAAAGTAGTAATTTTTTCATGGTTATTTTAAAAACAAAAAATCAACCTTGAGTTGACGAGTATAGGCTTAGACAATATAATTATACCACGGAATTTACCTTCAGAAAAAGGTACGAATGTTAGCAAAATTTTTAATTTTTAATTTTATAATTATTAAAAATTGGAAATTATAAAATTATAAAATTTTTCTTGCGGGA
>CALMNI010000172.1 GCA_937868555.1 uncultured bacterium
GCATGAGCTTAAAAAAGCCGATGCTATCCTTGTCTTGGGAAACCGCGATATTCGAGTGGCTCAATATGCTGCTGATTTATATTTGGCCGGGTGGGCGCCCTGGTTGCTTTTCTCTGGTTCGGGTATACAAGAAACGCATAAACCAGGACGAGAGCGTTTTATAAATTCAACCGAAGCCGAGGTTTTCGCTAAAATAGCCATAGATAAAGGCGTGCCGGCCGAGGCTATTATCATTGAGGATAAAGCCGAGAATACCGGGCAAAATTACGAATACTCGCTTAGACTTCTTAAAGAAAAAGGAATAGAGCCTAAAACTCTTATTATTGTGCAAAAGCCTTATATGGAACGTCGGGCCTATGCCACGGGAAAAGTGTGGCTGCCGTCATTAGAACTCATATCAACATCACCGGATATTTCTTTAGCCGACTATCCAAATGAAGATAATAGCCATGACGAGCATTGGATACATACCATGGTTGGAGATTTACAGCGTATTAAAGAATATCCCGCCAAAGGTTTCCAAGTTAAACAAGAAATTCCAAAAGAGGTTTGGGAAGCTTATGAATATCTTGTTGAAGCTGGTTATACTAACAGGCTTATTGATCCTAATTGACAAATACCTTGTAATTGCTTAAGTTAAGCACATTGGTATTTAAAAAATAGAAACAATATATGGAAAAAATAACAGGATCTAGCTGCGATATTCCTGGCCTATTAATATTCAACCTCGTTAAACAAGAGGATGCTCGCGGCTATTTTATGGAAAAATTCCAGCGAGCCAAATTAATAGGTTTAGGACTACTACGAGCCTTTTGGCCGGTGCAGCAAAATATTTCTTATAATAAAGAAGCGGGCGTTACGCGAGGATTGCATGCCGAGCCCTGGGATAAGTTCGTCAGCGTCATTATTGGTAAAGTTTTTTGCGCTTTTGTCGATTTGCGTCCGGGAAAGAATTACGGCAAAAAGTTTACCATTATGATGGACGATTCGATTGGAATCTTTGTCCCTAAAGGCGTTGCCAATTCTTACCAAACGCTTGTCCCTGATGTTTACTATTCTTATTTGGTAAGCAAGCATTGGTCACCGAAGGTTATATACAGGGCAGTGAATATCGCTGATCCTGACCTTGATATTCAATGGCCTATTCCGCTTGAGAAAGCGATTATTTCCGATAAGGATATGAAGAATCCATGTTTGAAGGATCTTCAGACCTTGCCTGGTTTTTGGAAAAGAATGTGGCGATATTTATTCGGTTTTAAGAAATAATGATTTTTTAGGAGGACTTCGGTTCTCCTTAATTTTTTATATGGGCGCATACCCTCCATTCAATGACAGAAAATTGTCCCTGGTATATAATACAAATTATGTTATTTATAGAAGCAATGGAAAATGGAAGTGTCCCGGGTTTTGGAAAGGCGGACAACATAATTGATACGGTGTTATCAAGAGTCTTTTTTTTCGGCGAACGGGTTATTAAAGTCTACAAGCATGAGGGCGATTTTCGAAGCCTTCGCTCGGAATTCGCATTCCGCAAGGAATTTTATGCCGAAGATTTTTTTTGGAATCATGAAACATCCCCGGAAATATATCGCAAGCTCGTAGGAGTAAAAGAACGAGATGGATTATTTGAAATCGTTTCGCTTGATGAGGCCGAAGATTTTTTTATTGAAATGAAAGCAGTCGAGGCTCATAACAATATTACTAACTTATTAGCTGATAATAAATTAAGCGGAGATGATATTGAAGCGATCGCTATTTCTTATGTCGAAAAATTACGTTTGTTGACTAAAGACAGGAAAGAAAAATTATCCCATCTTTTTGAAATGTCCTGGCTTGAGCGGCATCATCAGCATCTTGAATATCTGCGCGAATGGGGTTTAGCAGCTCCCGAATATATTTCCGTTGATGCTATTAATGAGCTGATTGATACCTTGCAACAAGCAGCCGCCGGAGATCCTTATTTTATAAACTTTAACCCGGATTTTTTGTCCGTGGCGATTGATAATAATCCGGATAATTTTTTGTACATTGAAGGCAAGCCAGTATTCATTGACATCATGCCGGCGCGCGAAGAATGGAAAGTAAGCGATGAATTTTTCTCTTTTGCCGGTACGGCGGTAAGTGTCCGCGTGCTAGGTTCCGAAGCCTTGAGCCAGCGGATGTATGAAGCATATAAACGCTATAGACTTGACCTGCCGCAGAAAGCACGCTTAATATACGAAAGTAGAAGCGCTTTAATAAGCTTTTTGTATAGGCATATGACTGGTAAGCATGAACTCGGCGAGCGTTTTCGCGAGGCTCTTGAGGATAATATGAGCGCTTTGAAAAAGTTGTTATAATAACAAGGAAAAACTATTTAGCCTTCAATATATGCAAAAAATAATATTAGTAGATGCTGTTAATACCTTTGTTGTTGATAGCGAGATTAATAGGGAGATGCAGATCTTACTTGACTCATATCCTAACAGAAAAATAATTGTTACCAATGCCAACGAAGAGCAGAAAAAAACTTTTGGGTTAGAGAATTTGCCTTATGAGCTTTTTAGCCTTAGTCATACCCCGGATAAAATTGATCCCGTGTATTTTGGGAGTTTACTGGAGCAGTATGCTATTGACGCTGAACAACTAATATATTTTGAACACAATCTTGAGGCAGTGAAGAGCGCCCAAAGCGTAGGTATTACAAGCTATTGGTATGACTCGGAAAAAAGAGATTTGGTCGCATTAAAAGAATTTCTTGATGCAAATTTATAGTATATGAACGAACGCATTCAGCGAATTTCTATTAAAGGACTTGTTTCCAAAGACCATAAAGTTTTTATGGTTAAAGATCGCGCTGGAAACTGGGAGTTTCCGGGTGGGCGCATTGATTTTGGAGAAACTCCTGAAGAAACTTTGGGGCGCGAATTTAAGGAAGAGTTAGGCGTGGACCAAATAGAAATTGGCGAAGTTATTGGTATTTTTTCTTTTACTACTGAAGCGCGAGGAAATGACTATCATTTTATAGTTGTGGTGTATGACTGCCAGGCTGATTTGAGTAAGGTGAGTATCAGCGACGAACATCTCGAATACGCCTGGGTATCATTTGATCAACTTGACCAGTATCAAATGAGAAATAGTTATAGGCAGTTTTTCTTGAAGTTTTTAGCATAAATATATTTTCATGTCATCAGATAAACAAGCTATCGTGAGTAACTCCGCTCAAGAAAAATGGAAAGTAGTTGCCGGGGACTTTAACGCCCCTTTTATTAAAAACTACTGCACCGCATTGGGGTATGCCGGGCATATGCAAGAACATGGTTTTTGCAAATTGCTCGGCTGTGTCGGCCGAAATTTTGATTTAGATTATATCGCGCTCATGTCAACATGGGACAGTGCGCATGAAATATTAAAAAAACGCGTAACTGATGATCCGCAGTACTTGGAAGCAATTCTTGAAACTATAGAGCAGTTTGGTAAAGAATTTACTATTTGGACAGAAGAAAATTTTCTTGAAGCTGATCTAAAAAAACTATTAAGCAACGATATTACATCATTGCTTGATCAATTTATACAAAAACAAAGTTACCTATATACGAAGGGGACTGTTTTTTCTATTCTTGATTATGGCGCTTATCGTTTTGTTGAAGATAATTTGCGTGCACTGTTCGCTAAAAGTTTAAAGGAAAGTGAGCGGGAGGAAGCGATGGAAATATTTACAACCCCAACCGCGCATTCTTTTCAACAAGAGCAGGAGATGGAATTGAAAGCCTTGTTAGATACATATAGAGAGAATACACTTTTTGATGTGAGCTTAAGGGAAGGAGAAGAAAGTTTGCTCCGTAACTTTCCCGATTTTTGGCATGGATTAAGCGTGCATACAAAAAAATACGCCTGGCTTTTTTATTCATATATGGGTCCGGCATATACGGAGCATGATTTTTTGATGATGGCTCGCACTTTGCATCCCCTTGAACAAGATTCGGCTGATATAATTGTTCAAAAAAGAAAAGAATTGATTTCTAAAATCAAGCCAAACAATTTTGAACGCATGATATTGGATATTGCTGAAAAAATGGTTTGGGCAAAGCCTCGCCGCAAGGATTACCAAAGCAAAGCCTATTATCATCTTTCTTTTTTATTTAGGGAAATCGCCGACCGGCTTAATCTCTCTTTAGAAGAAATATTTTCTTGCACTTATGAAATGTTAGCTAACGGATTGAACGGTAAGGCCATTTTAAAAGATGATATCGCTTCGGTGCGCCGTTTGCATGTTATAATCCCGACCATAGAAGGCAGCGTTAAGATTATTCTTAATGCTGAAGCTGAGGATTTCCGCGAACATTCTATAGCACGAGAAGAAAAAGTTGAATACAGCGCCGAGCTCAAGGGAACCATTGCCTATAAGGGAATTGCCCGCGGGGTCGTCCGTATTATCAATAAACCATCAGAAATGGAAAAGATGCAGAAGGGAGATATTTTAGTATCAATGGTAACGACCCCCGACATTGTTCCGGCAATGAAAAAAGCCGCCGCTTTTATTACTGATAAGGGGGGATTAACCTGCCACGCCGCTATTGTAGCCCGCGAATTAAAAGTCCCTTGCATTGTCGGAACAGAGATTGCCACGAATGTTTTACAGGATGGCGATATGGTCGAAGTTGATGCTACTATTGGAGTAGTGACAAAAATACACGTATGATGGCTACTGAAAATATGCCTTTAATTGAAGGAATCAACCCTCAAGACTATCAATATTTCGGCTTGTGGAAATGCAATGCCTTTGCTGATTATTTTTGGGCGGCTTGGGATAAGAAAGAATATTTTGAAGAGCTTTCTATCCCCAATATGGAGAGTGGCGTCCTCATTCTTAATGGCGGTAATTTTTTTGTAAAAAAGTCAGCCATGGCCGAGGCAGAAAAATTAATCACAGAAAAAGTATTAGCTCACGACGAGCATTTTTTTAAGACATTTATTGAATTTAGCAATAACCTATATTCTCGTTCGCTTAAACAAAGCGAAGAGGCGGTTGGCCTTGCGAGCGATAAAGAATTTTTTGCTGAGCTTGTACGCATAGGAGAGAATATGATGTTTCCCTGGTTTTTGGGGTGGCTTTTTTGCGAAGTATATGATCCCTTATTGCATGAAGCGGCACGGCGTTGCGGCATCATAGACGAAAAAATTTCTGAGCACATACCGCTTATACGAACTCCCTTGATGGACCAGCAAGCAGAACTACGCTCTTTAAAACAACTGGTTGTTGATAAAGGTATTTGGGAAAAACTAAAAGAAAATCCTGCTGCCGTTGTTGCTGCCATAGAGGGTGATAACCACCTAGCATCATTGTTGGAAAAGCATATTAAGCAATATGCCTGGGTGCAGATTTTTAATTATCTTGGAGATGATATTTCAATTGAGAATATTTTGGATCAAATGACTCATTTGAATGAAAAGCCGGCAGCGGGTGAATCTACGACAAGTACGCCGACGGATTTTTCCTATTACGCTGCCGCTGCTTCAAGCCTTTCTTACATGCGTCAAACGGGCGCCGAGTATTTTTCTATGTATTCCCAAATGATTATGCCGCGCTTAAAGGGGTTGGCTCAATCTGGCGGTTTGGCGTACGCTGAATTTCTTGAATTAGTCCCGCAAGAAATTTCCTTGCTTCTTGATGGACAATTAGATCCCCGTCCAATTATTGAGCGCCGCAAAGGGCCGACCTGGTGCATCTATGCTGATGCCCATTCTCGCATCCGTATTATTGATGATGCCGTGGGAGTAGCAAGGCTGAGCAAGGCCATGATGCCGGCCGTTGATGAAAATGAAGGAATTATAAAAGGCCAGGTTGGCAATAAAGGGTTTATCACCGGCAAGATAAAAATTATTTTAGCTAATACGGAGTTTGATAAAATGGAAGTCGGCGACGTTTTAGTCACAACAATGACAACGCCTGATTTTGTTATTTTAATGCAAAAAGCGAGCGCCATTATAACCGATATAGGCGGCCTTTTATGCCACGCAGCCATCGTTTCCCGTGAACTGAATAAGCCCTGTGTTATAGGCACAAAAAATGCTACGCAATTATTGCAGGACGGCGATGTGGTTGAGGTTGATGCCAACAAGGGGATAGTAAGGAAAATAGAGCTGTCTTGACAGGTTGCATCCATGCTACCAAACTTATACTTAGCAACATATGAAAAAACAAATAGTAGCAATTCATGGCGGCGATACCTTTGAAACCTATGAGGAATGGATGGAATATTTAAAAACTAAGCCTCTTAATTTTGAAAGAATTAGCACGCCGCAACAATATTGGAAAACATGGCTGCGCGAAGGCTTGGGCGAAGAATATGAAGTGGTGCTTCCGGAAATGCCCAATAAGCAAAATGCTAAATATGCCGAATGGAAAATATGGTTTGAAACAACGATTCCTTTTTTGAACGAGGAGGTTCTTTTAATCGGCCATTCTTTGGGGGGAATATTTTTAGCTAAGTATTTAGCGGAACATACTTTCCCGAAAAAGATTCGAGCTTTATTTTTAGTGGCTGCGCCTTTTGATCATGCTGATGCCGATTATTCTTTGGCTGATTTTGTTTTGCCGTCTTCTTTAAATAAAGTAATGGAACAGGCCAATACAATATTTTTGTATCATAGTGAAAATGATCCCATCGTTCCTTTCGCGGATTTAGAGAAATATGCCGAGGCTTTGCCAACAGCTGTTAGGCGCGCCTTCAAAGATCTCGGGCATTTTAATACTCCCGAATTTCCGGAAATAGTTAAGGAAATAAAAAATATATACTAAGAATCCATGCCATTTGTAAATGACAACAAACAATGTACTTTTTGCTCACTTCCGGAAATACAGGCACGGACGGTTTTTGAAAATGAACTTGTCTGGGCTTTTTTAACCAATATTCCTATTACTGAAGGGCATACGCTTGTTTGTCCCAAGCGCTGCGTAGCGAGCTTGCAAGAATTGAGTAGTGAAGAAAAAGTCGCCATCTTTGAGACAGCCGAAAAAATTATGGAGGCTTTAAAAAATGTCTACGGTGCCGAAGGCTTTAACTGCGCTTGGAACCAAGAAAAACTGGCCGGGCAATCCGTTCCTCATTTCCATTTGCATATTGTTCCGCGCAAAGAAGGGGATAAAGGACTTCTAGGTTTTGATCCCCGTAATTTTTTGTATAGAACAGGGGATCGCGAAGCTAGCGCGGAAACGGAGTTGCTAACCGTTAGTGAAAAGATAAAAGAATTTTTTAAATAATTTATTTATCCCTATGGTTGCTCAATATAGTGATTTAAAAGATAAAGTGGCTATTGTAACGGGGGCTGCCCGCGGAATTGGTAAAGCTATTGCGGTAGAGTTAGCCGCCCAAGGTGTCCGGCTTATGCTTGATGATTTAGCAGAACGAGAAACCTTGCTTTCGCAAACAGTTGATCTTATTACCTCATCCGGAGGAATAGCAACTGCTGTCGTAGCGGATATACGCCTTGAAGACAACATCAAGGATCTAATTGCAAAAACAATTGCAACCTACGGACAAATTGATATTCTCGTTAATAATGCTGGTATTGTCTACGATATTGATTGGGAATTGAAAACCGAGGAACAGTGGAAAGATACTATCGCAACCAATCTTATAGGCCCCTATATGTTAATTAGAGAAGCAAGCTCATATTTAAAACAATCAAAGGGTTCGATTATTAATATTACGTCGACTAATGCCTATAAGGCGATGAGCCCCTTATCCCTGGACTACGATGCCTCAAAAGCTGGACTAATAACATTGACGCATAATGCGGCCAAAGCCTTAGCTCCCGATGTGCGCGTTAATGCAATTGCTCCAGGTTGGGTTGATACTGATATGAATTCAGGCTTATCTAATGAAATTATTAAAGAAGAAACAGCTAAAATATTCAAAACAAGATTCGCTCGCGCTGAAGAAATTGCGACTATAGTTTCTTTCCTCGCTTCAAGTAACGCCTCGTATATTAATGGCACAACTATTACCGCTGATGGCGGATATCAATAATATGGCACTTCGTTATTTCGCTGATCGTAAAAATGTTTATCTATTTCCCTGGTACATTGCCGATGTAACTATCAGCGACGATATTTCCGCATTACTGGGAAAGGCTATGCGCGAATCGTTCATGGTCATTGATAAAGGTTTTGTTACTGCTTACTACGACTTTGACTCGGCCGATGAATTATGCAAGACGGCATGCAATAAAATTATTTCTGATCCTGAATATTTCCCCTTAGTTATTAAAAAAATATATGAGTATAGCGCTGCCCTTGATAAATCTTCAATAGCGATAAGTGCTCTCGATGCCTCAATCTTAAGTTCTAGTGAGTTAATAGACATATATGAAAAGTATGTGAAAGACTTGCGGCAACTGCGTGTTTGGGGCTGGATTCCACCCTTAGTGGATGGCATTACTGACAGCTACTTATCAAATCATATTCAAAAAGTATTTACCGAGCATGCTAAAACTCAAGGCAAAGAAGCGCGGGCGCTTGAATACTATACTATTTTAAGTTCCAGCGATAAACAAAGCGAAGTACAGCAAGAAGAAATCGCCCGTCTCGCCGTCCTGCGTTCCTTTGAGGAACATGGATGGTTGCCGGCTCTCAAAGATATTGCAGAGGGAAATTTCTCTAACTTTGAAGCAAGGCATCCGGAAGCTTTTTTACGCATACAGCAACATCTCAAAGAATATGGCTGGTTGACCTATTCCTATGTTGGGCCGCTTATGAGCCTTCAGCATTTTTTCGCATTAGCAAGCGATAATATGAAAAGGGGAGGCATTAGGGAACAGCAGCAATCTAAGCAAGAGTATTATGCCAACCTCAAAAAAGAGAAAGAGAGGATACTGATCGATTTGAAAGTTCCTTTGGAGATACAGCGTCTTTTTGAAATTTCCGCTGAGTGCATGTTTATTAAAGATTACCGCAAGGGCGTTTACCAGCGCTCCTATGTTGCCATGGACAATATTCTAACTGAAATAGGCACGCGTCTTGATATGACCTTGAAGCAAGTAAAATTTTTGTTATTTGAAGAATGCAAAGAAGCTTTATTAGAGGAAGAAAAAGAAGAATATAGGTCTATCGCACAAAGCCGTGAAAAGTTATGTTGCTATCATATTAAAGACGGGATGCTTTCAATTTTTCAGGGTGAAGAATGTCGAGCGGTTATTGAGGAATTTGTAAGCGAACCAGTGAAAGACGAAGGGGAAGTTTCGGAACTTAAAGGAACTATCGCTTATAAGGGCGAAGTAAGGGGCATAGCGAAGATAGTATTAACAGTGGAGGACATCGCCAAAGTTAATGAGGGCGATATACTTATCTCATCGGCAACTAACCCCGATTTAATTTTGGCTATGAAACGGGCAGCGGCTTTTGTTACTGATATGGGCGGCATCATATCGCACGCTTCTATTGTCGCCAGGGAGATGAAAAAACCCTGTCTGGTCGGCACGAAAACAGCAACCCATGTATTCAAAGATGGCGATATGGTATTTGTTGATGCCAATAATGGATTTATAAAGAAAATTATATGAAGATAGACAACTTGCCAAAAAAGTTTGAAGCGATTTGGAAAAAAGCCCTGCCGCTTTTGCGTAAAGGCCGGCCGGGGGATGACGTTCATTCCAAGGAAACAGTGGAAACTATTTTAAGCTATCACAAGAGCTTAAAGCTTGATTTAGATATATTGGTACCAGTTGGCATGTTGCATGATATAGGTCATAGTGCCATAATGCCCGAACATTTTAGTTATATTACCGGTTTCGATAAAGTTTCTAATGGCAAGCTTGTGCATATGCTTGTTGGTGCAAAAATTGCTAATGATATTTTACGCTCGCTTCGTTATGATAAGAAAAAAACAAAAGAGATAGTGGATATTATTAGCATGCATGATTTTGATCAGTTAAAGGGTTTTGATGCTCGAGCTTTTTATACGAGCCGCAATAAAAAAATATTCCATGACATTGATTCCATGGATCGCTTTAATGCCCGGCGGCTGCATTCCTTTATTCCTAAAGGAGATAAATCTGGGGGAGAAAAAATGATGCGTTTGCTTGAAGAGTCATTGAACCAGTTTTTTTACGGCCATTTTAAAAAAATTGCCCAAAAGAATCTTGAAGTTCTGCGAAAGGATTTAAGCATTGATTAAATATATGATACAAGAAGCAAGTGAGGCGGAAATTTCACGCATAAAAAATATTGATTGGGAAATTTATCTTGAACGCAAACAGCCATTTTTTATTTTTTCTTCTAGTTTGCGATTATACGGATCCATGCTGCAGTCCCTTTCGGGCATTAGTTTTACTGAACAGCTCTATTGGTTTAAAAATGACAGCGGGGTATGCTATCGTTCAAAAAAAGAAATGGAAGCGGTTGATAGGCATTTGCTTGAATTAGTCCGCTCTAAAGATACACGAGTTTTTGAATGGGCTGCGAAAGGGAATGAATACAATGCCGAAGCTGATCATGTTTTATCTTCTTTTAGTTCTAGCTCATTACATCCTCAACGTATTGCCGAACTTAGTGAATTATGGGAAATGGTAATGCTCTATTCTGCCATCATTCCATATCGAATATTGTCAGCGATTAATTATGCCTTGGAACAAGGCGAATCCAAGTCTGATTTTTTGGAAATATTAGAAATATATGAAGCATTGCGCGGGACTACCAAATACCCGCAGTTAATTGATGTTGTTTTTTCTGAAGTTTGGAAACATATAGCCGAGAGTGTTGGAGCTAATGATACTTCTGTGTATTCCTGTCTTTTTATTGAGGAATTGAATGAATGGACTAAGAATAATGCCTTGCCCTCGGAAGAAATATTAGTTTCGAGGAAAAAAGGCAGCTTATTTTGGCTTAGCGCTGCCGGGGAAAATGTGATTGATACTAAAGAAGAAACGGCTAATATTCTTTCTTCTTTACATACATCGGAAGAATTAAGTGAAGTAAGAGGTAAATGCGCCTATGAAGGTTTTGTGTGCGGGCGCGTATGTATTATTAATGACATAAAAGATGGGGAAAATTTCCAGGAAGGGGACGTCGTTGTTTCTATTAATACCAGTCCTTCTTTAATGCCATTTCTCATAAAATGTTCGGCAATAGTTACTGATGAGGGCGGGATTATGTGCCATGCGGCCATTGTCTCGCGTGAATTAAAGAAACCCTGTATTATTGGTACTAAGCAAGCAACCAAAGTTTTCAAAAACGGTGATTACATCGAAGTTGATGCCAGTTCCGGAATCGCTCAAAAAATTTCTTTAGTATGACAAAGGAACAAAAAGAAAAAATTATGGAGGTGTTGCGTGCCAATGAATTAGGCGCTGTTGCTACTAACTCGGGCGCTACTCCTGAATTGGCAGTTGTTGCCGTTTCGCAGACTGAAGAACTGGAGTTAATATTTGCTACCTTCAACGATACGCGTAAATTTCAAAATATAATAAAAGATCCACGGGTAGCGTTGGTAATGGGTTGGGATAATGAAATTGGAAAAAATGTGCAAATAGAGGGAACCGCTCGTCTTGTAAGCGAAGATGAACGGGAAAAAATTGAAGAGATTCATCTTAAGAAAAATCCGCGTTCGCTCGCTTTCAAAAATGATCCCCGGCAATCGTATTTTATCGTTACGCCCCAGTGGTTTCGCTATTCGAATTTTTCAGGGGGCGCTAAAGAAGTGTGGGAAATTAATGTATAAATTAAATTTGTATGAAAAAAGAAAATATATTTAAACTCGTCATTGCGATTGTCGTTTCTGAAGGCATTGGTCTAATCGGAGGATTGGCAACTTCAGCGGGAGTGAGCGGTTGGTATCTAACGCTAGCGAAGCCTGCTCTTAATCCGCCGAATTGGATATTCGGACCGGTGTGGACGCTGCTCTATATTCTTATGGGCGTTGCCGCATTTTTTATATGGCAAAGAGGCCTTGGTGATAGAAAGGTTCGTAAAAGTTTGATAGTATATGGCGTTCAGTTACTATTAAACTTACTGTGGTCTATTGTTTTTTTCGGTTTGCATAGCCCCCTGTGGGCCTTGGTTGTAATTATTTTCTTGTGGCTCTTTATCTTATTGACTATCGTCGAATTTTATAAGCAGCGTCCGCTAGCAGCATATTTGCTCATTCCGTATATTCTGTGGGTTAGTTTTGCCAGCTATTTGAACTATATGATTTGGTTTTTAAACTAGGGAATACCTGATATTTGACTCAGAGGGAAAAATATTCGATACTAAAGAGGAGGGGAAATATCAATTCATATTTATATTCTATGACGAACGACAACGCTCAGTCACGAAAGACTACCGGATATGTTGTTATTGCCATTTTGGCAGTAGCTGTTATTGCCGGCTTTATACTGTTTTTGCGTCAGCAAGATCGCGATGAACAAGCAATGACCAATGTTTCTCAACAAAACGAAGATCAAGTCATTGCTCCAACGGGAGATAAGGACCAAGATGAACAAACAAGCGCCCCCAGCGAATCTATCGCTCCTACGTCTTTAACTGAAACTCCGGCCACTTCTACCGAACAGCCGAGTATGACTGATAAAACTTTTACGGCGGCTGAAGTTGCTAAGCACTCCGATGCATCGAGCTGTTATGCTGTTGTCGGCGGAAATGTTTTTGATTTAACGTCCTGGATTAACCAGCATCCAGGAGGCGCTCGGGCTATTTTAGGACTCTGTGGTACGGACGGTACAGCCGCCTTTACTAAGCAGCATGGTTCTAATGAAAAAGCGCAGAAAGCGTTAGCTTCATTTAAGATTGGCGTTTTGAAATAAATTATTTTTTCTTGGGCAGAATCTCATTCGGGGTTCTGCCCCTTTTTTTACTCTTGACTAAAGACATGAAGAAAATCGCAGTCATTATAAATCCTCGTTCCGGTAGTAATGCAAAGCTTGAAGAATTTATAAAAAAAATTCGGGATATATTTTTATCTTTTCAAGTAGAGCCAAAGATAGTATTACTCTATCCTGTAATTGACTTAAAACAAAAAATCGCCGGTTTGCTTACTGAAGGGCATGAAATAATCGTTGCCGCTGGCGGGGACGGAACTATTAGCAGTGTTGCGCGGGAGCTTGTCGGAACAAAGGCAATTTTAGGTGTAATACCGAATGGGACTTTTAATCATTTTGCCAAAGATGTTGGTATTCCTTTAGATATTTTCGAAGCGATTGCCGTTATTGTAAATGGTACGCCTCGCTACATTGACGTAGGAAGCGTAAACGATACTGTATTTATTAATAATTC